>CANJKG010000058.1 GCA_947474775.1 Caulobacteraceae bacterium
ATTCCATGGGCGCCACCATCGTCGCCGCCCTGGCCCTGGAGCTGAAACGCGCGGGCGAGCCCCAGCCGGTCCTGCAGCTGCTCGTCTACCCCTGCGTCGACGCCGCCGACCAGAGCCCGTCCATGACCACCTACGGAGACGCCTTCCCGCTGTCACGCACCGCTATCGGCTGGTCGCTGGGCCACTATGTCGGCCCCGAGCACGACCCCGCCGACCCGCGCCTGTCGCCCCTGCGCGCCGCCAGCCTGGAAGGCCTGGCGCCAGCCGTGATCGTCACCGCCGGCTTCGACCCCCTGCTGGACCAGGGTGAGGCCTATGCGAAGCGCCTGCGGACGGCTGGCGTGCCGGTCACCTACCGCTGCTATGACAACCTGGCCCACGGTTTCATGGCCTTCACCAGCGCGGTTCCCGCCGCCGACGCCGCCTGCCGCGAGATCGCGGGCCTGGTCGCCTCCGCCTTCGATGGAAGGACTCCATGATGCGCGCCCTGGTGGTCGAGGCCCTGGCGGCGGACTACGCCGGTTGCGCCATCCGCGAGGCGCCGACGCCGGAGCCCGGTCCCGGCGAGGTCCGCGTCCGCGTCCGCGCGGCCGGGGTCAACTTCCCCGACCTGCTGCAGACCCGCGGCGAGTACCAGCACAAGCCCGATCTGCCGTTCATCCCGGGCCTGGAGGTATCAGGCGAAGTCGAGGCCCTGGGGGAAGGCGTCACCGGCCTGAAGATCGGCGATCCCGTCGCCGGCAGCGCCCAGATAGGCGGCATTTCCGACTATGCGGTCAGCACCGCGGGGACCTGGTGGCCGAAGCCAGCCGACTTCTCCTGGGGTGAGGCCGCCGGCTTCGGTTCCGGCTACATCACGGCCTACGTGGCCTTCGTCCGCCGCGCCGACCTACGCCCCGGCGAATGGGTGCTGGTCCTGGGCGCGGCCGGCGGCATGGGTCTGGCCGCCGTCGACCTAGCCCGCCAGATGGGCGCCAGGGTGATCGCGGCCGCCTCCTCCGACGCCAAGCTGGCGGTGGTCCAGGCCAAGTATGCCCCTGATGCCGTCGTCAACGTCACCGGCGGGTTCCGCGACAGGGTGATGGAGATCACCGGCGGTCACGGCTGCGACGTCATCTTCGATCCTGTCGGCGGCGACGTCTTCGACGAGGCGGTCCGCTGCGTGGCCTTCGACGGCCGGCTCTGCGTAGTGGGCTTCACCTCCGGCCGGCGTCCCATCCTTGGCGCCAACATCGCCCTCATCAAAGGATTCTCCCTGGTGGGCGTCCGGGCCGGCGAGTACGGCCGCCGCTTCCCCGAGAAGGGACTGGAGAACCGCGCCGCCATCTGGAAGCTGGCCCACGAGGGTAAGCTCCGCCCTCACGTCTACAGGGAGTATCCGCTCACCGACTGGCGCGCCGCCTTCGACGCCCTGGCCGACCGACAGGTGATCGGCAAGAGCATCATCCGCCTGGACACGTGATCGCCGGCTGCCCGGGAGGATCATCCAAACAGCGTTCTGCAGAACGTAGTTTTCCATATCTGTCCAACGACTTAACCTGTCATCAAGCTATTTATTCCAAGATCGTAGAAATAATGTAGCCGCTGTCGACTTTGGAAATCTCATGGCCGGGCGCCAATTCACATTCATGGCCAATCGCGACACGCAGATGTGGCCGACCATCACCACCCTTGAGGACAAGACGGTAGCCGAGGTTTCGGATCGGGCCCGCCACATCTTCGAGCAGGAGGCCTGGGACCGCCTGGAGATCTGGGTCGACGGGGAAATGCTCCACTGCGTGACGGAGAGGTCTGCCTAGATCTCCCCGGACAGGATAGACGCAGCCGCGCGCCGCCGGCGTTGACATCCCCGGCCCCATCCACTATCCACCGCCGCTCGAATTTTCGACCCGGAGCTTTCCCGTGAAGCGCACATTCCAGCCGTCCCGCCTCGTGCGTGCGCGCCGCCACGGCTTCCGCCTGCGCATGTCCACCAAGAATGGACAGAAGGTGCTGGCCCGTCGCCGCGCCAAGGGCCGCAAGCGCCTGAGCGCCTAAGGGCCTGACTTAGGCTATAAGGCGCCCGCCATGCCGGACGCCGCTTCAGACACTGATGACGCCAAGCTGACCATCGAGCGCCTCCGCAAGCGCGCGGAGTTCCTCGCCTGCGCCAAGGCGCCCTCCTGCGCCAAGGGCGCCGTGGTCGTCCAGGCCCTGCGCCGCGACGACCAGCCCCTCATCCGCGCCGGATTCACCGCCACCAAACGCGTCGGCGGCGCCGTGGTCCGCAACCTCGCCAAGCGGCGGATGCGCGAGGCCGCCCGCCTGATGCTGCCCGATCATGCCCGTCCGGGCTTCGACTATGTGTTCATCGCCCGGGGCGGCGTGGTGACGCGCCCCTGGCCGCGTCTGCTTGACGATGTGAAAAGCGCGCTGTTAAGGCTCGCCGCCGAACGCGACGGCCCCGCGACGCCGGGCCCTTTCCCCTCCTCGACGGACCGCGCACCCTAAAATGCAACCAGAGACCAACCGCAACACGATCATCTTCGTCGTGTGCGCGGCCGTGATGTTCCTGGCCTACCAGTTCTTTGTGCTGGATCCGGCCGCCAAGCGACGCCAGGCCGAGCTCGCCCGCCAGGCGCCGCCCGCCGCCGCGACGGCTGGAGCGCCGGGGAGCGCGCCAAGCCTCGGGGCGCCCCAGGTCCCGGCGGCCGTCACCCGCCAGGCGGCCATCGAGGCCAGCCCGCGCGTGCCCATCGTCACGCCCTCCCTGCGCGGCTCGCTGTCCCTGAAGGGCGGCCGCATCGACGACCTCTACCTGGTCCGCTACCGCCAGGCGGTGGACCCCAAGTCGCCGCCAGTCGAGCTGCTGCGCCCGGAGGGGACCAAGTTCGCCTGGTTCGCCGAGATCGGCTGGACCGGCGCCAATGTGCCTGGCCTGCCCGGCCCCAATACCGTCTGGCGGCTGATCCAGGGCTCTCAGCTCACGCCCACCCAGCCGGTGACGCTGGCCTATACCAACGACCAGGGCCTGATGTTCACGCGCCGCCTGGAGGTGGACGACAAGTTCATGATCACGGTCACCGACATCGTGGCCAACGTCAGCGACCGCCCGATCACGCTCGCCCCCTACGGCTCCATCCAGCGCCAGGGCGTGCCGGCCGACGTGGGTCAGAACGGCATCGTCCACGAAGGCGCCATCGGCGCCCTGGGCGAGAAGGCGGAGCTGCGCCTGGTGAAATACAAGAAGTGGTCAAAGGATGGCGGCGGCCCGGCCATCGCATCGACCGGCGGCTGGGTCGGCATCACCGACAAGTACTGGCTGGCGGCCCTGATCCCCGATCAGAAGGAACGCATCCAGGGCCAGTTCCGCAGCACAAAGACCGGCCCGGTGGAGATTTTCGACGCCAACTTCGTGGGCCACGCCATCGCCATCGGCCCGGGCGCCCAGGCCCACCACGCCACCCGCCTGTTCGCCGGCGCCAAGACCGTGCCGGTGCTGCGCAGCTACGAACAGCAGCTGGGCGTCCCGCGCTTCGACGACGCCGTCGACTGGGGGATGTTCTGGTTCCTCACCCGGCCGATCTTTTCCTTCCTGGAGTGGATCTTCGGCCACCTGGGCAACTTCGGCCTCGCCATCCTGGCGCTCACCGTGGTGGTGCGGCTGATCTTCTTCCCCCTGGCCCAGAAGCAGTACGAGTCGCTCACCAAGATGAAGAAGGTGCAGCCCCAGATCGAGGAGCTGCGCAAGCGCTACAAGGACGACCAGCAGAAGCAGCAGCAGGAGCTGCTAGCCCTCTACCAGCGCGAGAAGGTCAACCCCATCGCCGGCTGCCTGCCCCTCTTGCTGCAGATCCCGGTGTTCTACGCCCTCTACAAGGTGCTGACCGTCACCATCGAGATGCGCCACGCCCCCTTCATGGGCTGGATCCACGACCTGTCGGCGCGCGATCCCACCACCATCTGGAACCTGTTCGGCCTGATCCCCTACAATCCGGCCTCCGTACCGCTGGCGGGCGGCCTCCTGGACGGCGCCCTCCACCTGGGCGTCCTGCCGCTGCTCTACGGCGTGACCATGTGGCTCACCACCTCCATGAGCCCGCCGGCGCCCGACCCGATCCAGCAGAAGATCTTCTCCTTCATGCCCTGGATCTTCATGTTCATCATGGCGCCGTTCGCCATCGGTCTTTTGATCTACTGGACCTGGAGCAATGTGATCACCGTCCTGCAGCAGTACGTGATCATGCGCCGCTTCAAGGTGGACAATCCGATCGACCAGATCATCCGGCGGATCACCGGCAAGCCCAAGGAGATCGGGTGATCGAGGCGGGCGCCTTCGACGCCGAGGCGCTGGAGGCGGCCCGCGTGCTGTTCGCGCGCGAGACAAAGTTCATGATGGGGGCGGTCAAGATCGAAGGCCTGCCCGGCCCCGACCTGCCGGAGGTGGCCTTCGCCGGCCGCTCAAACGTGGGCAAGTCCTCGCTGATCAACGCGGTGACCGGCCGAAAGGAGCTGGCGCGCGCCTCCAATGCGCCCGGCCGCACCCGCGAGGTCAACTTCTTCGTGACGGACGAGCGTCTTCGCCTGGTGGACCTGCCGGGCTACGGCTTCGCCCGCGCCGCCCGCACCGAGGTGCGCAAATTCCAGAACCTCGGCCGTTCCTACCTGCGCGGCCGGCCCAATCTGAAGCGCGCCTACCTGCTGATCGACGCTCGCCACGGCCTGAAGGACGTCGACACGGAGGCCCTGGAGGCCTTCGACACGGCGGCCGTCTCCTACCAGATCGTGCTCACCAAGGCCGACAAGCTGAAGCCCGCCGAGGTCGCCGAGGTCACCGCCAGGACGCTGGCCGCCATCTCGAAGCGCCCGGCAGCCTTCCCCCGGGTGCTCGCCACCTCCGCCGAGAAGGGCCTGGGCATCCCCGAACTCCGCGCCGAGATCGCCCACGCCTGCGCCATCGAGCTTTTCTAGCCGGACGTAGCGTCAACCGGCCTAAGGTTGCGCTCGAACAGCCAAGGACGAGCCGCGCCCATGCTCCAGACCGAGACCCGCACCGCCTACGACGAGGACCTCAACGTCTTCCGCGACCAGGTCCGCAAGTTCATGGCGACCGCCATCACGCCGCACCTGGACCGCTGGGAGGAGGAAGGCATCGTCGATCGCCAGGCCTGGCGGGCCATGGGCGAGGCCGGCCTGCTCTGCCCCACCGCGCCGGAGGCCTACGGCGGCCTGGCCGCGGACTTCCGCTACAACGCCATCATCGACGAGGAGCTGGGCTACGCTGGCTGCACCGCAGGCTTCAGCCTGCAGTCCGACATCGTGGTCGACTATATCGCCGCCTACGGCTCCGAGGACCAGAAGCAGCGCTGGATCCCCGGCATGGTCTCCGGCGAGGTGATCACCGCCATCGCCATGACCGAGCCCGGGACCGGCTCCGACCTGCAGGGCGTCAAGACCACCGCCCGCAAGGACGGCGGCGACTACGTCATCAACGGCTCCAAGACTTACATCACCAACGGCCAGAACGCCGACCTGATCGTCTTGGTCGCCAAGACCGACCCCGACGCCGGCGCCCGGGGCATCTCCCTGATCCTGGTGGAGGCCGATCGCGCGGGCTTCGCCCGCGGCCGCAACCTGGACAAGATCGGCCAAAGCTCCGCCGACACCTCCGAGCTGTTCTTCAACGACGTGCGCGTGCCCCTGGCCAACGTCCTGGGCAAGGAAGGCGAGGGCTTCTTCGAGCTGATGAACCAGTTGCCCCAGGAACGGCTTTCCATCGCCGTCTCCGCCCAGGCCTGCGCGCAGCGGGCCTTCGACGAGGCGGTGAAGTTCACCAAGGAGCGCACCGCCTTCAAGCAGAAGGTGTTCGAGTTCCAGAACACCCGCTTCACCCTCGGCGACCTGCAGGCCAAGCTGCAGGCCGGCTGGGCGCACCTGGACTGGGCGATCACCCGCCACGTGGCCGGCCAGCTCACCACCGCCCAGGCCTCCGCCGCCAAGCTGTTCCACAGCGAGCTGCAATGGGAGGTTTGCGACGCGGCCCTGCAACTGCACGGCGGCGCCGGCTACATGAACGAGTACCCGATCGCCCGCCTATGGCGCGACGCCCGCGTCCAGCGCATCTACGGCGGCACCTCCGAGATCATGAAGGAAGTCGTGGCGCGCTCGATCTAGGCGCTTCTCCACTTCATGGGGGGAGAGGAGCGCGCACGTGACATGGGCCAGCGCGTCCGCTATCGGACCAGCCGACCATCCCTCCCATTTCCCGGACCCGCCGTGACCGACGAGACCAAAGGCCAGCCATCCGAGAACCAGGGTTGGGCCACCGCCCGGACGCTGGCCGAGGCCCTGCCGTTCATCCAGCGCTACGACCGCGAGACCGTGGTCATCAAGTACGGCGGCCACGCCATGGGCGAGGAGGAGGTGGCGCGCCTGTTCGCCGCCGACACCGTCCTGCTCAAGATGCTGGGCGTCCACCCCGTGGTGGTCCACGGCGGCGGGCCGCAGATCTCGGCCATGCTGCGCCGGACCGGCTCCACCTCCACCTTCATCGATGGGCTGCGCGTCACCGACCAGGCCACCATGGAGCTTGCCGAGATGGTGCTCTGCGGCCAGATCAACAAGGAGATCGCCAACTGGATCACGCTGGCCGGCGCCGAGGCCGACGTGCGCGGCGTGGGCCTCTCCGGCAAGGACGCCCGGCTGATCACCGTCGAGAAGGCGCTGCGCACGCGCAAGAACCCCGACACCGGCGAGACCGAGACCATCGACCTGGGCTTCGTGGGCCATCCCAAGAAGATCGATCCCAAGCTGATCGAGGCGCTGATCTTCGCCGACGAGGACTATATCCCGGTGGTGGCGCCCATCGGCGTGGACGAGGCCGGCCAGACCTACAACATCAACGCCGACAGCGTGGCCGGAGCCCTGGCGGGCGCGCTCAACGCCGAGCGCATGCTGATGCTCACCGACGTGGCCGGCGTGCTGGATTCGAACGGCGAGTTGATCCGCCAACTGACCGTGGCCGAGGCCAGGGAGGCCATCGCCTCGGGCGTCGCCACCGGCGGCATGATACCCAAGCTGGAGACCGCCATCGAGGCCGTGGAATCGGGCGTCAAGGCGGTGGTCATCCTGGACGGCCGCCGCCCGCACGCCCTGCTGGAGGAGCTGTTCACCGAGCATGGGTCCGGCACGCTGATCCGCCCATGAGCGCCGGTGGTGAGCCTCGGGCGGACCTTCGGCCAGATCTTCGCCACGTGGACACCTGGCTGTTCGATCTCGACAACACCCTCTACCCGGCCGAGTCCGGCTTCATGCGCTCCATCGAGGGCCGGATGACCGAGTTCGTCATGCGCGTCACCGGCCTTCAGCGCGAACCGGCCTACAAGCTCCAGAAGCATTATCTGGCCGAGCACGGCCTGACACTCCGTGGACTGATGATCGACCACGGGGTCGACCCCGATGAGTACCACACCCTGTTCCACGACCTTTCGCTGGACGTGCTCGCCCACGACGCCGGCCTGCTGGCGGCGCTGGAGCGGTTGCCGGGCCGGCGGCTGATCTTCACCAACGCCGACGAGAAGCATGCCAAGCGGGTGCTGGATCACCTGGGTCTCGCGGGCCTGTTCGACGACGTGTTCCACATCGCCACCATCGACTATGTCCCCAAGCCAAGCCGCGAATCGTTCGCCCGCCTTGTGACCGGCCAGGCCATCGATCCGCAGAGCACGGCGTTCTTCGAGGATTCCGAGCGCAACCTGGCGCCGGCCGCCGAGCTCGGCATGACTACCGTCCTGGTGGGGGCCCACGCCGCCCAGTCCACCGCCACCTTCGTCCAGCACCGCACCGACAAGCTCGCGCCGTTCCTCGACGCCGCCCTCCTGAAGGAAGCCGCCTGACATGAGCAAACCGTCCACCGCCGGCCTGAAGGCCGAGATCGAAGCCGCCTGGGAGGCCCGCGACGGGATCACCATCTCCACCCGGGGCCGGGTCCGCGAGGCGGTGGAGGAGACCCTGGCCATGCTGGACAGCGGCGCCCTGCGCTGCGCCGAGCGTGGCGCCGACGGGGCATGGAGCGTCCATCAGTGGACCAAGCAGGCGATCCTGCTGTCCTTCCGCCTGCGCCCCAACGAGTTGATGAAGGCCGACCTGCCCGGCCCGTTCTTCGACAAGGTGCCCGGCAAGTTCCAGGGCTGGACCGAGGACATGTTCAAGGCCGCCGGATTCCGCGCCGTGCCCGGCTGCGTCGCCCGCCGCGGCGCCTACATCGCGAAGAACGTGGTGCTGATGCCCTCCTTCGTGAACATCGGGGCCTATGTGGACGAAGGGACCATGGTCGATACATGGGCCACCGTCGGCTCCTGCGCCCAGATCGGCCGGAACGTGCACCTCTCCGGCGGCGCCGGCATCGGTGGTGTTCTGGAGCCGTTGCAGGCCAACCCCACCATCATCGAGGACAACTGCTTCATCGGCGCCCGCGCCGAGGTGGCCGAGGGCGTCATTGTCCGCGAGGGCTCCGTGCTCTCCATGGGCGTCTACATCGCCTCCACCACCCCGATCATCGACCGCCGCACAGGCGTGGTCACCACGGGCGAGGTGCCGCCGTTCTCGGTGGTGGTGTCCGGCAGCCGGCCGAATCCGAACGACGCGTCGCTGCCCTCCACCTACTGCGCGGTGATCATGAAGACTGTGGACGCGGGCACGCGGGCCAAGACCGGCATCAACGAGTTGCTGCGCGACTGAGAAGGCTCTTCAATTCTGACCGTCATGGCCGGGCTTGTCCCGGCGACCCAAGAACACCTGATGGCGCAACAGAAGGCAGCGGAAGGCCCGCTTTAAGACCTTTGAATGCGGAGATCATGGGTGGCCGGGACAAGCCCGGCCATGACGTTCTGATAGTTAGGCCGAGAGCTGCTCAGGCCCGGTGAAGCCGCAGCGGCGTGGTCTTCGTCCGCTGCACCACGCTCTTGGCCTCCAGGTCGAGCTGCACGGCCTTGGCCCACCATCCGGCCTTCTCGCCGCCGGGGAACAGGGCTTCGGGGAGTTGCGCGACCATCCCCACCATTATCTCCGCCGCCGTGAGCCCCGGCGGCCCGGCCGGCAGGGCCTTCAGATAGGCCGCCTTCGCGGCCGCATATTTCTCCGCATCCACCCGATAGGTCTTGCCGGGCTGGAGCACGTTCTCGATTTCAGTCTTTGGGCGCTTGGGAGGCATCCGGGTCCTCTACTTTCTCGTGTCGTCATGCAGGATATGGAGGTGGCGGACGGTGAGGTCCTCGATCTCCACCCGCTTGAACCGCGCCCGGCCCACCACCAGGCGGCCCACCGCGAGGCTGCCTATGGCGAGCGCCCCCAAGGCCAGCGCGCCCAGCGCCAGCGCCCCCACGGCGCCGGAGCCCAGAGCGGCGCTGGTCTGGGCGAGATGACGCGGTCGCGCAGGGGGGGGCGGACGGCTTGGCGGAGTCGTCTGGATCGTTGCTGTGCATGCGAAGTCCGTTGCCTGGGGCTGCACGAGAACCTAAAGCGCCGCCATGCCGGCCGCCATAGATGTCATCGATCTTGCCCGCGACCTGATCCGCCGTCCCTCGGTGACGCCCGCGGACGCCGGCGCCATGGACGTGCTGCAGGAGGCGCTCGCCGCCCAGGGATTCGCCTGCCGCCGGATGAAGTACGGCGAGATCGAGAACCTCTACGCCCGCCATGGGACGGCCCGGCCCAACCTCTGCTTCGCCGGCCATACCGACGTGGTGCCCACCGGCGACACGGCGGCCTGGAGCGTCGACGCCTTCGACGCGGCCATCGTCGACGGGGTGCTGATCGGCCGGGGCGCGGTGGACATGAAGTCCGCCATCGCCGCCTTCGCCGCCGCCGCCGGCGAGGCGATCGCGCAGGGCCGGGTGAAGGGCTCCCTGTCCTTCCTGATCACCGGCGACGAGGAGGGCGTGGCCACCCACGGGACCAAGCCGGTGGTGGACGCCCTGATGGCCGAGGGCGAGGTCGTCGATCACTGCGTGGTGGGCGAGCCCACCTCGGCCGAGGACTTCGGCGACATGATCAAGGTCGGCCGCCGCGGCTCCATCAACGCGGACATCGTGGTCGAGGGCGTCCAGGGCCACGTGGCCTATCCGCACCGGGCCGCCAATCCGGCGCCGGTGCTCATCGACCTGCTCGCGCGCCTCCAGGGCCGCCGGCTCGACGATGGCTATCCCGAGTTCCAGCCCTCCAACCTGGAGGTCACCTGGATCGACATGCCGAACACGGCGACCAACATCATTCCGGCCACAGCGCGGGCCCGCCTCAACATCCGCTTCAACCCCAGCCATCGCGGCGCCGACCTGGCCGCCTGGATCGAGGCGGAGGCCCAGGCCGCCGCCCAGGGCTTCAAGGGCAAGGTGGCGGTCACCCATCAGATCAGCGGCGAGGCCTTCCTCACCGAACGCGGCGCCTTCACTGACGTGGTCGCCGCCGCCGTCAGGGACGCCACCGGAAACGACCCCGAGCTCTCCACCTCCGGGGGGACCTCCGACGCGCGCTTCATCCGCGCAATGTGCCCGGTGGTGGAGCTGGGCCTGGTCAACAAGACCATGCACGCCATCGACGAACGCGCGCCCTTGAGCGAAATCCGCGCCCTGCAGGCCACGTATGCGAGGCTGATCGACCGCTATTTCGAGGCGTTCGCGAAGCCTTGAAATACAGCTGTCATCCCGGTTTCGCGCGCGAAGACCGGGATGACAGCTAATATTTGACCCCCGTCAGATACAGCCCGTCCGACGGCGCCACCGGCCCGCAGGCCTTGCGGTCCCTGGCCTCCAGTGCGCCCTTCACGTCTTCAGGCGTCCACCGGCCCAGCCCCACCTGCACCAGGGTCCCGGCCATCGAGCGCACCTGCCGATGCAGGAACGAGCGCGCCGCGAACTCCAGCACCACCTCGTCCCCGGCGCGCCGGACATCGGCCACGTCGAGGGTCCGGAGCGGCGACTTCGCCTGGCAGCCCACATCGCGAAATGTGGTGAAGTCGTGCCGTCCCAGCAGCGCCCGCGCCGCCTCGCCCATCGCGGCCGCATCCAGCGGGCCCTTCACATGCCACACGCGGCCCTGCTCCAGTGCCGGCCGGCTGATCCGATTGAGGATCCGGTAGCGGTAGCGCCGCCCCACGGCCGAGAACCGCGCGTGCCAGCCCTCCGGCGCGACGCTCGCCTCAAGCACCACCACCGGCTCCGGCGCCAGGTGGGCGTTGATCGCGTCGCGCACCGTCTCCGCCGGCCAGCCCCTGGCCAGGTCCACCTGCGCCACCTGCCCCGTGGCGTGGACGCCAGTGTCGGTCCGCCCCGCCGCGGCGACCCGCACGGTCTCGCCGCAGAACGCGGTCACCGCCCGCTCCAGCGATCCCTGCACCGAGACCTGGCTGGCCTGGGCCTGGTAGCCGCAGTAGGGCCGCCCGTCGTACTCGATGTCCAGGCGGTAGCGGGGCATCAGAGCCGCACGCCCGCCGCCACCGGCTGGCCCCGCAGGAAGGCCTCCGCGTCCTGCGGGCCGCGCCCCTCGCGCTGCACCCGCAGCAGCCGCACGGCGCCCTCGCCACAGGCCACCAGCAGGCGGTCGTCCATCACCTGCCCGGCCGCCCCGTCCGCATCCTCGAAGGCGCTGAGCAGGGCCTTCACCCGCACTGGCCCCTTGTCCGTGGGCAGCATGAACCAGGCGCCCGGGAACGGCGACAGCCCGCGGATCTTCAGGTCCACCTCTCGGCCCGGCCTGCCCCAGTCGATCCGCGCCTCCTTCGGCCGGATCTTCTTCGCATAGGTGACGCCCTCTTCCGCCTGCGGAACCTCCACCGCCCGTCCCGCCGCGATTTCGGGCAGCACACTTACGATGAGTTCGGCCCCCGCCGCCGCCATGCGGTCATGCAGGGTCTGGGCGGTGTCCAGGGCGTCTATCCGCACCCGGGCGGTCGCCAGCACCGGGCCCTCGTCCAGGCCTTCGGTCATCCGCATCACCTGCACCCCGGTGACCCGGTCTCCGGCCATCAGGGCGCGCTGGATCGGCGCCGCGCCCCGCCAGCGCGGCAGCAATGAGCCGTGCAGGTTGAACGAGCCCAGGCGGGGCGCGTCCAGCACCTCGCCGGGCAGGATCTGGCCGAACGCCACCACCACGGCGGCGTCCAGGCCCAGCGCCGCGAACGCCGCCATCTCCGCCGGATCGCGCATGGAGGCCGGCGTGCGCACCTCGATGCCATGGGCGTCCGCGAAGGCGTGCGTCGGCGAGGGCTTCAGCTCCATCCCCCGGCCGCGAGAGGCCGGCGGCTGGGAATAGACGCAGGCGATCTCGTGGCCCGCCCCGGCCAGCGCCCGCAGCGAGGCCACGGCGAAATCGGGGGTGCCTAGGAAGGCCAGTCTCATGGGGCGCGCCTCATGCGGCGGGTTTAGCCGTTGCCGCCCGGTTCGGGAACCTCGCCCCGAGCTTGACCGTTGAACCGCCGAACGGGAGACCCTCCATGCGCACCGCCATCGCCATCGCCGCCTTCGGCCTTAGCCTGACGCTCGCCGCCTGCTCGAAGCCGGAGGCCGAGAAGACCGGCGACGACCTCAAGGCCGCGGCCGCCGAGGTGAAGGACGCCGCCAAGGACCTGGTCGACAACCCCGACGTCAAGGCCGCGGCCTCCGACATCAAACAGGGCGCCGAGGCCCTGGGCGACAAGACCGAGGCCGCCGTCGACAAGGCCGGCGCCAAGCTCAAGGAGGCCAGCGCGGAGATCAAGCAGGAGGCCCGCGAGGCCAAGGCCGACCTCAAGGATGAGCCCACGCCCAGGTAGCTACCAGATCGCCAGCCCCTGGCTGGTGGGCAGCTCCAGCACAGGGATGCCGCGCTTGCCGAACCACTTGGTCTCGGCGAGGTGCTGCGCCCGGTAGGGCAGCGCGCCGAAATCGTCCAGGACGATCACCGCGCCCGGCACCAGCCGGCTCTCGATGGCGTCCAGGGCGCCGATCTCGGCTGCGGCGTTGTTCATGTCGATATGGGCGAAGGCGATCTTCTCCGGCAATCCCTGGGAGAAGCTCTGCGGCACCGGGCCCTGGATCACCTTCACGTTCGGGAACTCCGCGAACCGTTGCGTCACCTGGTCGAACAACTGGGCGCTGTGCTCTGGCATGGGATGATGGTGCATCGCCGGGTCGTGGTCGAACAGGTCGTAGAGGTTGTAGGCGCGGTCCCCGAGGTCGACGGTGTCCAGCAGGATACGCACCGTGGTGCCCTTGTAGCAGCCGCACTCGATGAAATCGCCCTCGCGCCGCAGCGCCTGGCGGGCCGCCCAGACTACCGTGGCGGTGCGCCACAGGACGCCCTTCTCGGCGGGCGTGACGGCATGGGCCTGCCAGGCCTTGATGAACCTGGCGTCGTTCACAAAGCCCAGGTTGCGGCCGAAGGCGATCAGGTTGTCGCCCATGAACCACCCGGCCTTGACGGCGGCGGCTTCATATAGGCCGTCGAGGTTGCGGCTGAACTTGGGTCCGTCGGCGACCCCCCAGAAGAAGCCGCTCCTGAACGAAGGCGATTCCATCAATGCGTCCTTGGTTGCCGAGCAGGATCACGTCGGGCGTGACACCGTCTAAAGCAGGATCGATTCGGAGGAAATCGTCCGGACCTTGCGGCTTCAGGCCGCCTTGGCCTGCTTCTTGACCTTCTTCACCGCCTGCTCGCGCTTCAGGCGCGACAGGTGGTCGATGAATAGCACGCCCTGCAGGTGGTCCATCTCGTGCTGGACGCAGACGGCGAACAGCCCCTCGGCGTCTTCCTCCACCTGCTCGCCCTGGTAGTTCAGGTATCGCAGCCGCACCCTGGCCGGCCGCTCCACCTCCTCGAAGATCTCCGGCACGGACAGGCAGCCTTCCTCGTAGGGCGCGGTCTCCTCGGAGGCCGAGACGATCTCCGGATTGACGTAGTAGCGCGGCGCCGGCGCCTCGCCCTCGCGGGCCAGGTCCATGACGATCACCCGCTTGGGCACGCCCACCTGCACGGCGGCCAGGCCGATGCCGGGCGCGGCGTACATGGTCTCCAGCATGTCGTCCATCAGGGCGCGCAGCTCGTCGTCCACCGCCTCCACGGGCGCGGACACCTGTTTCAGCACAGGGTTCGGGACAACCAGGATCTCGCGCAAGGCCATGGCCGGGAGGTAGGGACGTCCATCCCCACCGTCAAGGTGGGACAAGGCCGCAGGATCACTCCCCGCCGACCGCCAACCGCACCGGCGAGGCCTCGGCGGCGCTGAGCTTGGCCAGCGGGCGCACCGCCGTCTCCAGGGGCTCCAGGGGCTCCACCTTGCGCCCCTCGTGATCTACTTTCAGGTCCTCGAACCGCCGCGCCTGGGTCAGCACCTGGGTTTCCAGCGAGCCCACGAACTGGTTGTAGCGCGACACCGCCGCCTCCAGCGCCTTGCCCACCGAGCCGGCATGGGCGCCCATCACCGAGATGCGCTTGTAGAGCTCGCGGCCCAGGTCGGCGATCAGCCGGGCGTTGACCGCCTGCTCCTCCACCCGCCAGCCGTAGACCACCGCCTTGCAGAGCGCGAACAGCGTGGTGGGCGTGACGATGATCACCCGGCGGTCCATGGCCTCGGTCATCAGGTCCGGCGCCCGGTCCAGCGCCGCCGCCATGGCCGAATCCAGCGGTACGAACATGGCCACGAAGTCCGGCGAGTTGTCGAACTGGTCCCAGTAGGCCTTGGCC
>CANJKG010000059.1 GCA_947474775.1 Caulobacteraceae bacterium
GAGGTCAGCGCGGTCGGGCAGACGTCGGGGCAGTAGGTGAAGCCGAAGAACACCGCGCTCCATTTGCCGCGGAGCAGCCGCTCGTCCGCCGGCTTGCCGGCCTGGTCAACGAGGCTGAACGGGCCTCCGATCGCCGCTGTCTCGGGCCCGCGCAGCACCCCGGATCGAACGGCGATCATGGTGAGCACGGCGAACACCGCGGCCAGGATCGCCAGGGTCGCGAGCATCCGGCGGGTCATCTCGATTCCTTTTGGGCTCGTAATCACGCCGCCGTCGCGCGATCCTATCGCCATGACGACGGCGGCGACCCCAACGCCAGCCCCCGCGGCGGCGATGAAGGCGGCAAGCCTCGATAAGGCCGGCGCGGCGGGCGCGCAAGCCATGCGCGGGCCAGCGGACGAGGGACTTGGCGTCGACGGCTTGCGGCGCAGCCAGTTGCGCGTGCGCACCGTGGTCACCCTGCGCTGGCTGGTGCTGGCGGTGGAGGTCATGTCCCTGGTGGCCGCCTGGCTGTGGCTGGGGATCGAGCCGCCCTACGTCCTGGCCTTCGCGGTGATCGCCGCCGGCGCCTGGCTGAACATCCTCACCGCCATCTCCTCCCCCGGCCAACGGGTGTTCAGCGACCTCGAGGCGGCTGGCCAGCTGGCCCTGGATATCGTCCAGATCGGCCTGGTGGTGTTCCTCACCGGCGGGGCGGCCAACCCTTTCATCCTGCTGCTGATCGCCCCGGTGACCCTGGCGGGCGCCACCCTGCCGTTGAAGCCGGTGCTGAGCCTGGGCGGCCTGGGCGCCCTGGTCTCCCTGGCGCTGGCCTTCACGCCATTCCCGCTGATTTCCATCCTGCCCCTGGCGGAGGTCGTGGACGGCCACCGGATCGTCGCCGCCCTGGCCAATATCGCCGGCATGGTGCTGATCGCCGGCCATGTGCGCCACGCGGCCACCGAATCGGCCCGCATGGCCCTGGCGCTGGACGTCACCCAGGCGGTGCTGGCTCGCGAGCAGCGGCTGTCGGCCCTGGGCGCCCTGGCCGCCGCCGCCGCGCACGAGCTGGGCACTCCGCTGGCCACCATCGCCATCGTCGCCAAGGAGTTGGCCCGCGAGGCGCCCACACCCGGTGTGAAGGAGGACGCCGACCTGCTGATCGCCCAGGCCCAGCGCTGCCGCGAGATCCTGCGCCGGCTGACCGACGCCCCAGACGCCGCCTCCGACGAGGTCCACGAGCGGCTGTCGCTGCGCCAGCTGGTGCAGGAGGTGATCGAGTCGCACAGCGGGGCCAAGGGCGTGCGGGTGGAGGCCATCGTCACCGGCGCCCCGGGCGTGAAGGCGCCGGACATCCGAAGGCTGCCCGAGATCACCCACGCCATGACCTCCTTTGTGGAGAACGCCATCGACTTCGCCACGTCCGAGGTCCTGGTCAGCGCCCGGTTCGACGCCGAGGCGGTCTCGGTGGAGGTGCGCGACGACGGCCCGGGCTTCTCGCCGGAGATCCTGGCCAAGCTGGGAGAGCCCTATGTCACCAGCCGCCCCGGCGCCGAGGGATCGCGCACCGGCCACATCGGCATGGGCCTAGGCTTCTTCATCTCCAAGACCCTGCTGGAACGCACCGGCGCCACCGTGACCTTCCATAACGGACGTCCGCGTGGGGCGGTCGTCTCGGCCCGCTGGCCCCGCTCGCGGGTGGAGATCAGCGGCGGCTGAACCGCTCGCCCTTGCCGAAGGGTGGCGCCTGCGACAGAATGTCGCGCAACCATAGGATTACCCGGGTAACCGCATGACCGATCTGTCCGCCGACATCGCCGCGCTTCCCGACCGCAGCCTGCTGGTGCTGGACGATGACGCGCCCTTGCGCACCCGGCTGGGCCGGGCGCTCGAGCAGCGCGGCTTCGAGCCTACCCTGGTGGGCAGCGTCGCCGAGGCGCTGGCGGCGGTGCGCCAGCACGCGCCGGCCTTCGCCGTGGTGGACATGCGCCTGGACGACGGCTCCGGCCTTAAGGTCGTGGAGGCGGTCCGCGACGCCCGCCTGGACGCCAAGATCATCATGCTCACCGGCTATGGCAACATCGCCACCGCCGTGCAGGCGGTGAAGGCCGGCGCCGTGGACTATCTCTCCAAGCCGGCCGACGCCGACGACGTAGCCCGCGCCCTCCTGGCCCGCGGCGACGCGGGCCCACCACCGCCGGAGAACCCCATGAGCGCCGACCGTGTGCGCTGGGAGCACATCCAGCGCATCTACGAGCTTTACAACCATAACGTGTCGGAGACGGCGCGCCGCCTCAGCATGCACCGCCGCACCCTGCAGCGCATCCTGGCCAAGCGCGCGCCGCGCTAGAGCTCCACCGCCGCCACCCCGGCCGCGCGCAAGGCCGCCAGGCGGCCGAACGCCAGGGTCAGCGTCTTGCGCCGCGCCCCGGCCAGGCGGGCGGCGGGCGCCTCGCGCAGAACCGCCCCACCGAAGCCGTCGGCGACGATCAGCCCCGGCGTCTCCGGCAGAATCTCGCGCGGGAACTCCGGCGCCACGGCGAAGGCGAAAGCGTCGCAATAGGGCAGGTACTCCCCCCACTTCAGGTCGGTGCGGTAGTCCTCCGTTCCCGACTTCACCTCGACGATGAAGATTTTGCCACGGGGCCCAAGCGCCATCAGGTCGGCGCGTCGGCCGTTGGGCAGGGTCACCTCCGCCAGCGGGGCATAGCCCAGGGCGGTGAGCAGCCGCGCCGCGCCCCGGGTGACCGAGGCGGTGGTCTCCGGCCGCGAGGCGGCGATGACGGTGACGCTGACGTCCATGCCGCTATGTTGTTCGGGCTTCGTTCACGACGCAAGCGCCGGCGGCGGCCGGCGGCCGGATCCGCCTCAGGTGCGGCCGCCCGGGAACTCCAGCCGGCCCACGTCGAAGCCGAGTTGGCGGATGCGGGCCAGGGCCTGGCCACGGACGGACTCGGGCAGGTTGGGCCTCTGCGACATCAGCCACAGGTAGCGGCCGTTGGCGGTGGCCAGCACCAGCCAGCCCTGGTCTGGGCGGTGCTCCAGCACCCGGTAGTCCTGGCTCACCAGCCCGCCGAAGAAGGTCATCCGGACCCGGCCGTCCTGGGCAGGGTCCTGCTTCGCCTGGGCCCTCCACTGGACCAGGGAGCCGCCCCGCAGGCAGGCCTGCACCACCGAGAAGCCGCCGGCGTTGCGCGCCCAGTCCGAGGTGCCTGCCTGGCAGCCGCGCTGCAGCTGGTTTGGGACGCGCGCGACCTCGTACCAGCGGCCCATGATCTGGCCGATGTCCAGCCGCCGGCTCGTCTCAGGCGCCGCCGCCGCGGGCAGTGCGAGGCCGACAGCCAGGGCCGCGGGGAGGAGCAGTCGCTTCAGCATGGGCGCCCAGATAGCTGCAGTGCAGCAAAAATGGAAGCTGCAGCAGAGACTCTTCGCGGGCGCAAAACGCCGCAGGGCTATCCGGCGGCGAGGACAGGCCGGCGGATGCGGAAATTGACTTCCTTGAGGTAGCGCACGCCCTCGTCGGCGATGTCGTCGCCGACCATGCGGTCACCCTCCCGCTTCAACTCTTCGAGGTCGACATAGGTGGCGTAGAAGGCCCGCGTCCGCTCGGTGATGATGCCGGCGTTGAGCAGGGTCTTCACCAGCACGCGGAAGATGTTGCTCTGGTCCTGCATGGTCTCGCGACGCTTCTCGGTGGTCATGATCGCCGAGACCTCCCTCAGCACCCGGTCGGGGTCGAGACCGAAGCTCTCGTAGAGGTCGCGCTGCTGTGAGGGCATGAGCAGGTTGAACAGCAGGGTCTGGAAGCAGTGCGCCGCCCAGTCCTCGACGATCTCGTGCTCGGCGGGGGACAGGTGCGGGATGGTCCGGTCGGCCCAGATCTTCCCGAACCTGTGGTGGAAGGCCTCGTCGGTCATCACCAGCTGCAGCAGGCGCTTGCCCAGTGGGTCCCTGAGCTCGTTGTAGAAGGTGGCGAAGGCGCCCATGGCCAAGCCTTCCACCAGCATCTGCATGCCGACGATCTTCTTGTAGACCTCCGGCGAGCCGATGATCTCCACCAGCAGGTTCTGCAGGATCGGGCCGCAGCGGGCGGGCTGGCCCCAGCGGGCCTTGATGTACTTGGCGAAGGCCGTGACGTGACGGGCCTCCTCCCGGGTCTGGTTGGCGGCGTACTCCTGCGCCCCCTGGTCCTTCAGCACGTGGCACAGGCTGGCCGAGAGGTTCAGGGCGCCCTGCTCGCCGTGCAGGATCGAGGAGAAGGAGCGCAGCACCGACTGGTTCACGAACCGCACCCGGGTCTTCCAGTCGCTCAGGGCTTCGGAGACATAGTCGGTGGCCAGGGCGACGATCATGCGCTCGGGCACGATCATCTCGTTCTCCATGTCGAACGGCTCGGCGAAGTCGATGTAGCGGGGGTCCAGTGGATCCCAGAAGTGGTCGTGGGTGGCCGCGATGATCCGGTCGAAGGCGTCGGAGCGGGCCCCGTAGCGGTCCAGGTCCAGCATGGCCTCGAAGTCGTCGGGGGCGACGGCGTCGTAGATGACGTCCTTGGTGATATTGCCATCGGCGCTCATGCGCGGGACTCCCTGGACTGCCCGATCAATGGTCATTCTGACACCCCAAGGCCGCTCAGTCAAAGGAAAATGACGCATGCGTCATTTTCGCAGCTTTCAGCATCACTCCGCCGCGGTCTCGATCGTCTCGATGTCGGCGTCGGAGAGGCCGAAGTGGTGGCCGATCTCGTGGACCAGCACGTGGGTCACGAGATCCTCCAGGGTGACGTCGCCGCGCTCGGCCCATTCGTCCAGGATCGGCCGGCGGTACAGCACCACCATCGACGGCTCCGGCGACGGGTCGAACACCGAGCGGTGGCCCAGGTCGACGCCATGGTAGAGCCCCGTCAGGCCGAAGGCGTCATCGATCCCAAGGTCGTCCAGCACCGCTTCCTCGGGGAAGTCCTCCACCCGAAACATCACCTCGCCGGCCATCCTGCGGAACCCCTCCGGCAAGGCCTCGAAGGCGGCTTGGGCCAGGTCCGCGAAGTCGTCCAGCGACGGGGCCGTCCCGAAGCGGGGATCACTCATCGGGCATGATGATGTGCGGCGCCTCCGGCGGGCGGACCTCGAACAGGCCGATATCCAGCGGCTGCTGCGGCTTCACCGGCCGCAGGGGCTGGCGGGCGATGGCGCGGACCTGTTCCGGATCGAGCGGCTGGCGCGCCCGCCGCGCCTCGCGGGCCTGCGGTGGTTCCAGGGGACGCTCGGCCGCGCCGATCCGCCAGTAGGACACCTGCAGCCGCCAGATGGCCCGCGGCGCAGCGCCCGGCGGCTGGGGCCAGCGCCGGCCATCGGCATAGGTCGGCAGCACCGGAGCCGGCGGTCGGGCCGCGTCCATATGGGCGGCGATCTGGCAGTAGCGCTCCTCCGGCGCCAGGGAGCCCCCCGTGCGGTCGTCTTCCACGCGGCCCGCATAGGCGTCCAGCGCCGCCTCGCGGGTGGCGAAGGCAGGGCCCATGGGATCGGTGGCGAACACCACCTCGGCGCCGGCCGCGCGCTTGGCGTCCGAGGCCCGCGCGGCGCGGCCAACCGGGCGGCTGAAGGCCGCCTCGGCGCTGGCGGCCACAGGGTAGAGGATGGCGTTCATCCCCTGATAATGGCTTGAAAACTTGTCATGCCAAAGTTGCAACCGGGGTGTGCGGTCGGCGCAGCCGCGCCTTACTGTGGTGGAACGTGATTCGCGGGGGCGCCCGATGGGGCCACATGAACTGATCCTCGCAGCGGCGGCGGGCGCTGTATCCCTGGCGATCTGCGCGGTGCTCTGGGCGCTGGCGCAGCGGCGTCTGGGCCAACGGCAGCTGGCGGAGATGGCGGCGGAGCTGGCCAGTTCCGAAGGCCGCATCGAGGCCGCCCAGGCCTCGGCGGAGGCCTTCGATTCCGCCCTGCTGTCGGTCGAGGATGGCCGCGCGACCCTGGCCTCGGGGGCCGAGTCCCTGGGAATCTGCGCCGACGCCCTGGGCCTCGCAGAGGCCGATCCGCAAGGCCTGATCAACGCCCTGATGCGCGCCGACCCCGACCACGCGCGGCGCCTGCGCGCCCTGTTCGAGCGCGGCGAGACCTGCGCCTTCGAGGTGCAGGGCCCGGCCGGCGCCGTCTCGGTGGAAGGCCGCGCCGCAGGCGCGTTGGCCTGGCTGCGGCTCTCGGCGGTGATGGGCGAGGACGCCGGCCTGCCCACGGCGCCGCGCTTCGCCGCCTTCGTGGATTCCCGCGACACGCCGGCCTGGATCGCGGCGGCCGACGGCTCGCCGGTCTGGGTCAACGCCGCCTGGCTGCGCGCCGCCGACGCGCCCACCCTGGACGAGGCCGCCCGCCGAGGTCTCGCCTTCGACCGCCAGGCCGACGCGCTGGCCAGCGAGGCCGCCAACCTGGGCCAGGTCCGCCAGGCGTTGCTGTGGCCCACACTGGAGGGCAAGCGCCGCGCCCTGCTGGTCACCGCCCGCCCCCTGGACGGCGGCGGCGTCGGCGTCTGGTGCGAGGATGTCACCGAGCTGGAGGAGACCCGCGAGACCCTGAAGCGCAACGTCGAGGCGCATGACGAGACCCTCAACCACATCGCCGACGCGGTGGCGATCTTCAGCCACGCCAAGCGGCTCAGCTTCTACAACACCGCCTTCGCCGAGCTCTGGGCCCTGGAGCCCGCCTGGCTCTCGGAACGGCCCACCCACGGCGAAGTCCTCGACCGCCTGCGCCAGCGCCGCCGCCTGCCGGAGACCGCCGACTACGCCAAGTGGAAGGCCGCCGAGCTGGGCCGTTACGAACAGCTCGACGCCGCCCCGGACGACCTGTGGAGCCTTCCGGATGGGCGCACCCTGCGCGTGGTGCGCCAGCCTCACCCGATGGGTGGCCTGCTGCTGCTGTTCTCCGACATCACCGGCGAGCTGCGCCTGAAGGCCCAGTACAACGCCCTGATCCAGGTGCAGCGCGCCACCCTCGACAAGCTCAAAGACGCCGTGGCCGTGTTCGGCTCGGACGGGCGCCTGCGGCTCTCCAACGACGCCTTCGCCACCTTCTGGCAGGTGAGCCCGCAGCAGCTGGACCTGGCCGGGGACTTCGAGGGCGTGGTCGAGCTCTGCGTGCCCAGGCTGCACGACCAGACCTTCTGGCGTGAACTGAAGGGCCGCGTGGCCGACCCCGACCCCGGCGCCCGCTCGCCCATGGCCGGCGAGGTGAAGACCTCCGATTCCCGCATCGTCGCCTACCAGTCGCGACCCCTGCCTGACGGCGCGACCCTGATCGCCTTCACCGACGTCACCGACACGCGCAGGCTGGAGAGCGCGCTGGCGGCCCGGGAGACCGCCCTGGCCGACGCCGAACGCCTGAAGCGCGACTTCGTGGGCAATGTCTCCTATGAGCTGCGCACCCCGCTCACCACCATCATCGGCTATTCGGAGCTGCTGGAGAGCGCGGGCGAGAACCTCTCCGAGCGCGGCCGGGGCCACGCCGCCGCGGTGAAGGCCGCCGCCACCCAGCTCGCCCTCTCCATCAACGACGTCCTGGACATGGCCCAGATCGACGCCGACGAGATGGCGCTGGACCTGGACGAGGTCCGCGTCGCCGACCTGCTGGTGGAGGTCGCCAGCCGCTGGAGCCGCGAGGCCGAGGCCATGCGGATATCCCTGGTGGTCGAGCGCCCCAACGACATCGGCATGATCCGCGGCGACGAGAAGCGGCTGGGCCAGGTGCTGGACCACCTGGTGGAGAACGCGCTCGGCCAGACCCCGCCCGGCGGCGTGATCACCATCGCCGCGCGCAAGGCGCTCGGCGAGATCCAGCTGCAGGTCTCCGACACCGGCCGTGGCATCCCGTTCAACGTCCAGGCCCACATCTTCGACCGCTTCATCGGCCGCGAGCGGGGCGGGCCCGGGCTGGGGCTTACCCTGGTGAAGGCGCTGACGGAGCTGCACGGCGGCTGGGTGGCCCTGGAAAGCGAGCCCGGCGCGGGCGCCACCTTCACCTGCCACCTGCCCGAGGAAGCCCACACCGCCGCCGCCGGCCAGCGCGAGCTCAGACTAGGCTGATCGTCCCGTGAAGGGGACGGTCAGTGCTGGTTCTCGGGCATCCGGATGACCAGGCCTTCCAGCTCGTCGGTCACCTTGATCTGGCAGGAGAGCCGGCTGCTGGGCTCCACGTTCTCGGCGAAGTCCAGCATCGACTCCTCCATGGCCGAGGGCGAGCCGGTCTTCTCGCGCCAAGCCTCGTCCACATAGACGTGGCAGGTGGCGCAGGCGCAGGCCCCGCCGCAGTCCGCGTCGATGCCGGGCACGTTGTGCTTCACGGCCCCTTCCATCACCGACAGGCCGGTCTTGACGTCGACCACATGTTCGGTCCCGTCGTGCTCGATGTAGGTGATCTTCGGCATGGAGTGTCTCAGGCGCCCCGCTTTTTTTCAGGCGGCGACTTCTTTCATGGAAACCGTGGAATCCGCAAGCTTCGCTATCGACACGGGCCTGCGGTTGAGGATCAACATCCGGCCGGCCATGAACTCCGGTGGCGAATTCACCGCCTCCACGGCCTGCACCCGGTCGCCCTTCAGGTGGAACACCGCGAACTTCGCCGTCGCCGGATCGCCGCGCACCAGGATCTGGTCTGCGTCGAAGGGGACGCCCGCGATCTGCAGCTTCAGGTCATACTGGTCCGACCAGAACCACGGGACCTCGCCCGCTGGCGCGGGCCGGCCGGTGATGGCGCAGGCCACCTGCTTGGCCTGTTCCAGGGCGTTGGGCACGCTCTCCAGGCGGAACATGCGCTCGTAGATCGGCATCGGCCGGTGAGCCACGTCGCCGATGGCGAAGATCGAGGGGTCCGACGTGCGCGCCTCCAGGTCGACCACCACGCCACGCGCGGTCTCCAGGCCGGCGTCGACCGCCAGTTCGTCGTTAGGCGCGGCCCCCACACCCAGCAGGGCCGCGTCGCACGCCGGGGTCGAGCCGTCGGAGAGCGTCACGCCGCTCACCTTGCCGCCCACCCCGTTGATGGTGGTGACGCTGGCGCCCAGCACGAAGCGGACGCCCTTGGCCTCGTGGTAGGCCTGGAAGAAGCTGGACAGCTGCTCGCAGGCGACGCGGGCCAGCAGCCTGGGCTCGCGCTCGATCACCACCGCCTCGGCCCCCAGCGCGCGGGCGGAGGCCGCCGCCTCCAGGCCGATGTAGCCGCCGCCGACGATGGCCAGCCGCCTGCCGGGCCCGATGGCCGCCTTCAGCTTTTCGGCGTCCGCGGCCGTGCGCAGGTAGAGCACCCCGTCCAGATCGACGCCGGGGATCGGCAGCACGATCGGCCGTGCGCCCGTGGCGATGGTGAGGACGTCGTAGCCGATGCTCGACCCGTCGGAGAGCGCCGCCGTCTTCGCCGCCCGGTCCAGGCCGGTGACCCGCAGGCTTGGCCGGAAGTCGATGTTGTTCTCGGCGTAGAACTCCAGCGGCCGGAGCGCCAGGGAATCGGCGTCGGCCTCGCCCTTCAGCCAGGCCTTGGACAGCGGCGGCCGCTGATAGGGCGCGATCGGCTCCTCGCCGATCAGGGTGATCGCGCCCTCGTGGCCGTACTGGCGCAGCAGCGCGGCGAGCGTCCCGCCCGCATGGCCGGCGCCGACGATCACCACATGGGCCTTGGGATCGCTCATCGCGTCAGACCACCCGGTCGACCAGCATCTTCTTCACTTCGGCGATGGCCTTGGCCGGGTTCAGGCCCTTCGGGCACACCTGGGCGCAGTTCATGATGGTGTGGCAGCGATAGAGCTTGAAGGGGTCTTCCAGGTCGTCCAGGCGCTCGCCTGTGGCCTCGTCGCGGCTGTCGATCAGCCATCGGTAGGCATGCAGCAGGGCGGCCGGGCCCAGGTACTTCTCGCCGTTCCACCAGTAGCTCGGGCACGAGGTGGTGCAGCAGGCGCACAGGATGCACTCGTAGAGGCCGTCCAGCTTCTCGCGATCCTGTGGGGACTGGATCCACTCCTTCTGCGGCTCCGGCGTCTCGGTGTGCAGCCAGGGCTCCACCGAGGCGTACTGGGCGTAGAACAGGGTCAGGTCCGGGACCAGGTCCTTGACCACCGGCATGTGCGGCAGCGGGCTGATGGCGCACTCCCTGCCGGGGACCTCCTCCCAGCCGTGGGTGCAGGCGAGCGTGTTGCGCCCGCCGATGTTCATGGCGCAGGAGCCGCACACACCCTCGCGGCAGGAGCGCCGGAACGCCAGCGTCGGGTCCATGGTGTTCTTGATGTGGATCAGCACGTCCAGGACCATCGGCCCGCAGGCGGCCACGTCCACCTCATAGGTGTCCCAGCGCGGGTTCTGCGTTCCCTCGGGATCATAGCGGTAGACCTTGAAGGTCTTGGTCTTCCCCGACCCGGCCGGCGCGGGCCAGTGGCGGCCCTTCTGGATGCGGGAGTTCTTCGGGAGCGCGAGTTCGACCATTGGACGTCCTTAAGCGAAGCGGCCTGATGCGCGGTTAGCGCAATCGGCGACGTTGGGCGAGATAGGTTGGCGGCTCATGCCTGGGCCTTCCGGCCGAGCACGATGGCGCCGTGGTGGCCGCCGTGGTCGGTGGCGACCAGGGTGAGGTCGGCGATCCCGGCGCGGTTGCAGGCCTCCACCACCGCCGAGAGGTCGTAGTCGTACATCATGATCGCGCCTGGAGCCTGGGGGCGAAGCTTGCGGCGCAGAGCGATCAGCGGCCCCGCGAATCTCCGCCAGCCCGCCGGCGCCGCCGGCTTCAGGTGCGGTTCGCGCCAGATGGTCAGGTGCAGGCTGACCAGCCCGCCGGGCGCCAGCCGCGCCAGCAGCGCCTCCAGCAGGACCATGCCGCGGGCCGGCGGGATGTGCTGGAAGACGATGAAGGAGTTGATCCAGTCGAAAGGCCCGGCCGGCAGCTCGCCCACATAGCCGGCCCTGCCGCCACGCTGGCGGGCCTTGTCCAGCATGCCGGGCGAGATGTCGTAGCCCGTCACCTCGACCACATAGGCGGTCATCGCCTCGGTGAGCCGCCCGGCGCCGCAGCCGAAGTCCAGCGCCCGTCCGGAGGGCCGCGCGCCCGTCGCCCGTTCCAGGCCGGCGACGACGTAGGCGATATGCTCGCCGCCGGAAGCGTAGAAGCTCTCGACCGTGGCCGAGGTCAGGTTCTCGGTGCGAAACTGAGGATGGGTGAGCACACCCCAATAGGGCTGGGTCGCGCCGAGCTCGCGCCAGTCCGCATCGGTGTCCCGCTCGGCCACGACCGCGCCCACGATCGCCTCAGTAGACCCGCGCCTTGGGCGGGATCGGGGCGATGTCGTTGGTCATGGTGTAGTCGTGCACCGGCCGGTAATCGATCTTCACCTTGCCGGTGGCGTCGTCGAACCAGGCCAGCGTGTGCTTCATCCAGGTCTTGTCGTCACGGTCGGGGAAGTTCTCGTGCGCATGCGCCCCGCGGCTCTCGGTGCGATTGGCCGCGCCCACTACGGTGACGGTCGCCTGGCCGATCAGGTTGTCGAGTTCCAGGGTCTCCATCAGGTCGGTGTTCCAGATCAGGCCGCGATCGGAGACCGCCAGATCGCCGCGCTTGGCCTGCACCGCGTCCAGGCGCTTGACGCCGGAGGCCAGGCTCTCGGTGGTGCGGAACACCGCGGCTTCCTCCTGCATGGCCTGTTGCATCTCCAGCCGCAGGGAAGCCGTGGGCGTGCCGCCGCTGGCGTTCCTGAAGCGGTCGAAGCGGGCCAGGTGGCCGTCGGTCATGGCCGGCTTGATCTCCGGTTGCGTCGCGCCGGCCTTCAGCACCTCGGCGGCGCGCAGCGCCGCGGAGCGGCCGAACACCACCAGGTCGATCAGGCTGTTGGAGCCCAGCCGGTTGGAGCCGTGCACCGAGACGCAGGCCGCCTCGCCCACCGCCATCAGCCCCGGAACCACCTGGTCCGGATTGCCGTCGGCCCCCTTGGTCACAACCTCCGAGTAGAAGTTCGTGGGGATGCCGCCCATGTTGTAGTGCACGGTCGGCAGGATCGGGATCGGCTCCTTGTTGACGTCGACGCCAGCGAAGATGCGGGCGCTTTCCGAGATGCCCGGCAGGCGCTCGGCCAGGATTTTCGGGTCCAGGTGGTCCAGGTGGAGGAAGATGTGGTCCTTCTTCGGCCCCACACCCCGCCCTTCACGGATCTCGATGGTCATGGCCCGGCTGACCATATCGCGCGGCGCCAGGTCCTTCACGGTGGGCGCGTAGCGCTCCATGAACCGCTCGCCCTCGGAATTGGTCAGATACCCACCTTCGCCCCGGGCGCCCTCGGTGATCAGGCAGCCGGCGCCGTAGATGCCGGTGGGGTGGAACTGGACGAACTCCATGTCCTGCAGGGGCAGGCCGGCGCGAAGGGCCATGCCGCCGCCGTCGCCGGTGCAGGTGTGCGCCGAGGTGGCCGACAGATAGGCGCGGCCATAGCCGCCGGTAGCCAGGATCACCGTCTGGGCCTGGAACCGGTGCAGGCTGCCGTCGTCCAGCTTCCAGGCGGTGACGCCTCTACACACACCTTCGTCCATGATCAGGTCGAGGGCGAAGTACTCGATGAAGAACTCGGTCTCCTTCGCCAGGGCCTGGCCGTACATGGTGTGCAGCATCGCGTGGCCGGTGCGGTCGGCCGCCGCGCAGGTGCGCTGGATCGGCGCCTCGCCATAGTTGCGGGTCATGCCGCCGAAGGCGCGCTGGTAGATCTTGCCTTCCGGGGTGCGCGAGAACGGCACCCCCCAGTGCTCCAGCTCATAGACGGCGGCCGGGGCGTTCCTGACCATATATTCGATGGCGTCCTGATCCCCCAGCCAGTCTGACCCCTTGACGGTGTCGTACATGTGCCAGCGCCAGTCGTCCTCGCCCATGTTGCCCAGGCTGGCGGAGATGCCGCCCTGGGCCGCCACGGTGTGCGAGCGGGTGGGGAAGACCTTGGTGATGCAGGCCGTCTTCAGGCCGGCCTGGGCGCAGCCCAGGGCCGCGCGCAGGCCGGAGCCGCCCGCGCCCACCACCACGACGTCATATCGGTGCTCGATGAATTCGTAGGTCGCCATGGGGTCTCTCAAGCGCCTCCCAGCGCGACCTTGAGGATCGAGAAGATGGCCAGCGCGCCGGCCAGTCCGCAAACGAACAGGTTGAGGATCAGCAGGGCCGCCTTGCCGAGCGCGGTGTGGACGTAGTCCTCCACCACCACCCGCAGGCCGGCGTGCATGTGCCAGAAGCCGATGGCGATGGTCAGCACCATCAGCACGGCGTTATGGATCTGCGAGATCCAGGCCACCGCGAAGTCGTAATCGCCGGCGCCCAGCTGCAGGGCGCCGAACACCGCCCACAGGGTCAGCGGGACCAGCGCCACAGCGCTGATCCGCTCGGAGATCCAGTGGCCGACGCCATGCTTGGCGGAGCCGAGGCCGCGGGCGCGCGACAGGGGCGTGCGGTAGTTGTCCATCAGAGCGCCCCCGTCATGGCCGCCAGGACCCACACCGCCACAGTGGCGGCGATGGCGAAGGCGATGGCCGCCCACGCGCTGGCGTTGGCGGACTTGATGTCCAGCCCGTGGCCGGTGTCCCAGATCAGGTGCCGGACGCCATTGGCCAGGTGGTAGAACAGCGCCAGCGTCAGGCCGAACAGCACCACCTTGCCTAGGATAGAGCCCAGCAGGCCCATGTAGCAGGCATAGACGTCGGGCCCGCTGGCCAGCGACACCGCCCAGCCCGCCGCAATCAGGGCGCCGCCATAGAGCGCCATGCCGCTGGCGCGGTGCAGGATCGAGGTCAGCATGGTGATGTGCCAGCGCCACACGGTGAGATGCGGCGACAAAGGCCGCTCCCGGGGACCTCGGTTGGCGTCCGTCATCTGCTGTTCTTCGCCCCTGATTTGCTTTGCGAAAGCGCGACCGCTTTTAAGCCCGCGACCCCGGGTGTCAACGCAGGGCGGTCCTCCGCCCTCAGTCCTCGGCCAGCCAGTCCGCCGATCGCATCTCCTGAAGGCGCGAGGCGGTGCGCTCGAACTCAAAGGCGCCCTGGCCGGCTGGATAGAGCGCGCCGGGCTCTCCGGCAGCCAGCACGATCAGCCGGGTGCGCGCCTCGTAGAGGGCGTCGATCAGGATCACGAACCGCCTGGCTGCCTCCTTGCGGTCGGGCGTGAGCATCGGCACGTCGTCCAGGAAGACGGTATGGAACCGCTGCGCCAGCGCCACATAGTCGTTGGGCCCCAGGGCCACGTTGCACAGGCTGGCGAAGGAGGCTCGCACGAGCCCCCCGGAGGCGTGCGGCAGGGTGATGTGGCGGCCCAGCACCTCCAGGGTCGCGCCGCTCTCCTCCTCGGCGCCCAGCATCTCGCGCCACAGGGCGTCGAAGGACCGCCGGTTGTCCGGGTCGGCCGGAGAGAACCAGGTGCCCGCCGCCCGCAGCCGGTCGAGCCGGTAGTCGTGTCTACCGGCGACCGAGACCACCTCGAGCTTCTCCTTCAGCAGCGCGATGGACGGCAGGAACAGCTGGCGGTTGATGCCGTCCTTGTAGAGCGCGTCGGGCTGGCGGTTCGAGGTGGCCACCAGGGTCACGCCGCGGGCGAACAGCGCCTCGAACAGCCGGCCCAGGATCATGGCGTCGGCGATGTCGGTGACCTGGAACTCGTCGAAGCAGAACA
>CANJKG010000060.1 GCA_947474775.1 Caulobacteraceae bacterium
GAGGCGGGCGACACCCGGATCAATATCATCGACACCCCCGGCCACTCCGACTTCGGCGGCGAGGTGGAGCGGATCCTCGGCATGGTGGACGGCTGCGTCCTGCTGGTCGACGCCGAGGAAGGGGTGATGCCCCAGACCAAGTTCGTCCTCGGCAAGGCTCTGAAGATGGGGCTGAAGCCCATCGTCTGCCTGAACAAGGTCGACCGCGCCCACGCCGACCCCGACCGGGTGCTGAACGACGCCTTCGACCTGTTCGCCGCCATGGGCGCCACCGACGAACAGCTCGACTTCCCGCACATCTACGCCTCGGGCAAGAATGGCTGGGCGACCCTGGACATGGCCCAGCCCTCGACGACGCTGGCGCCGCTGTTCGACCTGATCGTCCGCCACGTGCCAGAGCCCAAGGCCATCGCCCGCAAGGACGAGCCGTTCCAGATCCTGTCGGTGCTGATCGAGAACGACCCGTTCCTGGGTCGCCTGCTTACCGGGCGCATCGAATCCGGCAAGGCGGTCCCCGGCCTGGCGATCCACGCCCTGGGCATCGACGGCAAGGAGATCGAGCGCGGCCGGATCACCAAGGTGCTGGCCTTCCGCGGCCTGAAGCGCCAGCCGGTGGACGGCGCCGAGGCCGGCGACATCGTGGCCATCGCGGGCCTCTCCAAGGCCACCGTCGCCGACACCCTGTGCGCCATGGACGTCACCGGCGCCCTGCCCGCCCAGCCGATAGACCCGCCGACCATCTCCATGACCGTCTCGGTGAACGACAGCCCCCTGGCCGGCCGCGAGGGCGACAAGGTGCAGAGCCGGGTGATCGCCGCCCGCCTGTTGAAGGAAGCCCAGTCCAACGTCGCCATCCGCGTCACCGAGACGCCTGGCAGCGACGCCTACGAGGTGGCCGGCCGCGGCGAGCTGCAGTTGGGCGTGCTCATCGAGAGCATGCGCCGCGAGGGCTTCGAGGTCTCCATCAGCCGCCCGCGGGTGGTCTACCAGACCGACGAGGAGACCGGTGAGCGGATGGAGCCCATCGAGGACGTGATGATCGACGTCGACGACGAGTTCTCCGGCGTGGTCATCGAGAAGCTGTCCACCCGCAAGGCCGAGCTGAAGGACATGGGCCCGTCCGGCGCCGGCAAGACCCGCATCAGCCTGATGGCCCCGTCGCGCTCGCTGATCGGCTACCAGGGCGAGTTCCTCACCGACACCCGCGGCTCGGGCGTCCTGAACCGGGTGTTCAGCCACTACGAGGCCTACAAGGGGCCCATCGACGCCGGCCGCAAGGGCGTGCTGGTCTCCAACTCCGACGGCGAGACGGCGGCCTACGCCCTGTGGAACCTGGAAGAGCGCGGGACCATGTTCGTGGGCGGCGGCGAGAAGACCTATCAGGGCATGATCATCGGTGAGAACTCCCGCCAGGACGATCTCGACGTCAACCCGATGAAGGCCAAGCAGCTCACCAACGTGCGGGCCTCGGGCAAGGACGAGGCCGTGCGCCTGACGCCGCCGCGCCGCCTGACCCTCGAACAGGCCATCGCCTATATCGAGGAGGACGAGCTGGTGGAGGTGACGCCCAAGTCCATCCGCCTGCGCAAGAAGGTGCTCAACCCCTCCTTCCGCAAGAAGCGCGCCCGCGAGGAATAGGGCCTGGTCGGTTCTGATCGGGTCGATCTGAACCGTGAATCAGGCTCGCTCAGTTGCCTGCCCTCAGTGCTCGGCGATCCGGCTCGTCCGGCGCGTGTCGGCCATCGTCACATAGACCACCAACGAGGCGGCGATCACCACGGTGACGTAGGTGAAGAAGGCGGTCTCGCGGCCCGCCTGCTTGAACGCCAGGGCCACGAACTCCGCCGTTCCGCCGAACAGGGCGTTGGCGATGGAATAGGGCAGCGCCACCCCCAGCGCCCGCGTCGCGGTGGGGAACAGCTCGGCCTTCACCACCGCGTTCACCGACGAATAGCAGGCCTGGATCAGCAGGGCGCCCGTCACCAGGGCGAAGGCGGTCCAGGCGTCGCGCGTCCCCGCCAGCAGTGACAGGATCGGCCAGGTCAGGCCCACGCCCAGGACGCCGAAGGCGATCAGCAGCGGCCGGCGGCCGATCCTGTCCGACAGCGCCCCGAAGGCCGGGGTCGCGAACATGAACACCGCCAGCGCGCCGGCGGTGATCAGGTTCGCCTGTTCCTTGGTGAAGCCCGATGTGTTGACCAGGAACTTCTGGCTGTAGGTCGTATAGACGTAATAGCAGAGCGTCCCGCCGGCGGTCAGGCCGATCACCGTCAGGGTCTCGCGCGGGTGGCTCCTGATCAGGCCCCAGGTGGTGGCCTCCGGCCCTGTCCGGGCGTGGAAGCTGGGGGTCTCCTCCATCCCTCGCCGAAGCCAGAACACCGTGATCGCCAGGACGGCGCCCACCAGAAAGCCGATGCGCCAGCCCCAGGCCTGCATCTGCTCTGCGTCCAGCACGGCGTTCAGGATCAGCAGGATGCCCATGGCCAGCAGCTGGCCGCCGATCAGCGTCGAATAGAATATGCCCGACCAGAAGCCCCGGTGATGGCGGCTGGACATCTCGGCCAGGTAGGTGGCGCCGGCGCCGTACTCCCCGCCCATGCTGATCCCCTGCAGGATGCGGGCGAACACCAGGATGGCCGGCGCCGCGACGCCGATCTGCGCCTCTCCGGGACAAATCGCGATCAGCAGCGAGCCCACCGACATCAGGCTGACGGCGGCGACCATGGCGGCCTTGCGCCCCACACGGTCGCCATAGAGGCCCATCAGCCAGGCGCCCACTGGCCGGGCCAGGAAGCCCACGCCGAACACCGCGGCCGTGTTGAGGAGCTGGGTGGTCCGGTCGCCGTCCGGGAAGAACACTTCCGAGAAGTAGAGGCCGAAGGCGGCGTAGACGAACCAGTCGAAGCTCTCGACCAGGTTGCCGGCGCACCCGGCCAGGATCGAGCGCAGGCGGGGCGGCCGCGCAGGCGCGGCGGCTTCGGCGACCGTTGTCGTCAAGATGGATCCTCCCCTGCGGCGTCATACGACCCGCTTTCCGTCGCCGGTTCAATCCGCCACGGCGACACGCATCGGGAGGGAAGATGAGCGCCGGACGGAGCTTAACTCCGCCCGGGCTCCGAGCGGGATCAGAAGCGGCGGGTCAGGCCGATCTGGACAACCGGGAAGTAGCGGAAGTTCTTCGCATCTTCCTGGACATTGGCTTCTTCGATCGCCAGGCGCGAACGGAAGTTGGCGTCGTTGGCCAGCAGGCCGCCGGTGGCCGTGAGGCTCACGTCCGGCTTCTTGCTGAACGACACGCCCAGCAGGGCGCGGAAGCCCCAGCCGCGCTCGCCCACGAAGGTGTTGTCCATGCCCACGCCCACGAAGGGCTGCACGTTCGAGAGCTTGGCTTCACCGCTGATGGCGCCGATCTGGGCGGGGGTGAAGGTCTGGCCGCCGATGTCCACGCTGGTGGTGGGGCGCGCGTCGAGGTTCAGCTTGCGCTTGCCGACGTAGGCGCCGCCCGAGATCATCAGCGAGCTGCCGCCCGGGTGCACGTCGGCGAAGACGCCGCCGGTCATCAGCTTGGCCTTGCCGCTGTAGCTGACGTCCGAATAGTCCACGTTGTGGCTGAGGCTGAGGCCGTCAACCGCGCCGCGGATGACGATCATGTCGGAGGCCTTGAAGGCCACCGTGGCGCCAAGGCCGGTGGTGCCGACGCCCACGCCGACAGCGGCGTTCTGGGCGGCCGCCGGAACAGCGGCCATGGCGAGGAGGCCGGCGGCCACAGCCGCGAGCTTGAAACGATGCGTACTTGTAGATCCCCAATCAGAAGGCGGTCATTTTGCCGCCCACCGTTCGCATAACTTAATTCTTCAACTTAACAATCAATGTATTTTTGGCATTAGCGTCAGGTACTCGACATTAGCGATCTTGGACAAGATCGATGCAGCGGTCATCCTTGCGCGCATCAGCCGGGGCATAGTCGATGGCCAACCCGATCTTCGCGAACCTGCCGACCACCATCTTCGAGGAGATGTCCGGGCTCGCGCGTGACACCGGCGCCGTGAACCTCGGCCAGGGCTTCCCCGACGATCCGGGGCCGGAGGCGGTTCGCGCCAAGGCCGCCGACGCCGTGCTCAACGGCTACAACCAGTATCCGCCCATGGCCGGCCTGCCGGAGCTGCGCCAGGCCGTGGCGGGCCACTACGCCCGCAACCAGGGCGTCGAGTTCGAGTGGGCGAGCGAGGTCACGGTCACCTCCGGCGCCACCGAGGCGCTGGCCGCCGCCTTCCTGGGGCTGATCCGGCCGGGCGACGAGGTGGTGGTCTTCCAGCCGGTCTATGATTCCTACCTGCCGATGATCCGCGCCGCCGGCGGGATCCCGCGCCTGGTCAGCCTGCAGCCGCCGCACTGGCGCTTCGACCGGGCGATGCTGGAGCAGGCCTTCAGCGACAGGACCCGCTTCGTGGTGCTCAACAACCCGATCAACCCGGCGGGAGTCGTCCTGCCGGAGGCGGACCTGGCCCTGCTGGCCGGGTTCTGCGTGGCCCACGACGTCACCGCGATCTGCGACGAGGTGTGGGAGCAGGTGGTGTTCGCGCCTGCCGTCCACCGGACGCTGATCGCCTTACCGGGCATGCGGGAGCGCACGGTGAAGATCGGCTCGGCGGGCAAGATGTTCGGCCTCACCGGCTGGAAGGTGGGCTTCCTCTGCGCCGCGCCGCCGCTCACCCGCACCCTGGCCCGCACGCATCAGTTCCTGACCTTCACCACCGCCCCCAACCTGCAGGCCGCCGTCGCCTGGGGCCTGGAGACCCAGCAGGACTGGCTGGCCGCGATGCCCGCCGGCCTGCAGCGCTCCCGCGACCGCCTGGCCGAGGGCCTGGGGCGCGAGGGCTTCGTCACCCTGCCGGCGCAGGGGACCTACTTCCTCAGTATCGACCTGCCCGCCTCGGGGGTGACGGAGCCTGACCGCCCCTTCGCCCTGCGCGCCGTCAAGGAGGCGGGCGTCGCCACCATCCCGGTCTCGGCGTTCTACGAGCAAGACCCCGTGACGACCGTCCTGCGCCTCTGCTTCTCCAAGCGTGACGAGACCCTGGACGCCGGCGTCGAACGGCTGGCCAGGGCGCGGGAGCTAAGCCGCCGGGCCGGCTAGGCCCGCCTCATCTCCCCCGACCCGCAGCGCGGGGGGAACGGAAGCTGCGCGGACACCCCTTGCGCCCGGGCCTTCGAGGTCGCAGGTTCCGGGCCGAAACCGATACTGGAGTTCCTATGACGACGTGGACCGCCCGCCTGGACGACGAAGACGACGACAACAGCCGCAAGCCCGACATGCCGATGACCGCCGGGCCGGTCCAGAACGCCCTCTTCAAGTCCCGCACCGTGCTGGTGTTCGGCGAGATCGACATGCGGCTGGCCGAGCGGGTCACGGCCCAGCTCACCGCCTTCGCCTCGGAGAGCGACAAGCCGATCCGGATGATCATCAACTCGCCCGGCGGCCACGTGGAGAGCGGCGACACCGTCCACGACATGATCCGCTTCTGCGGCGCGCCGGTGAAGGTGATCGGCACCGGCTGGGTGGCCAGCGCCGGCGCCCACATCTTCCTGGGCGCGCTCAAGGAGAACCGGCTCTGCCTGCCCAACACCCGCTTCCTGCTGCATCAGCCGGCCGGCGGCGTGCGCGGCCAGGCCTCGGACATCCAGATCGAGGCCGAGGAGATCATCAAGATGCGCGACCGCGTGAACCGGATGATCGCCCTGGAGACCGGCCAGACCGTCGAGAAGGTGGTCAAGGACACCCAGCGTAACTTCTGGATGGATGCCGAACAGGCCAAGGCCTACGGCATCGTCTCACGGATCATCAACAACACATCCGAGGTCTGACACCGTGGAGCCGTGGTGGAAGGGGGCGATCCTCTACCACGTCTATGTCCGCAGCTTCTTCGACGCCGATGGCGACGGCCAGGGCGACCTGGCCGGCGTCATGGCCAGGCTGGACTACATCGCCTCCCTGGGCGTCGACGGGATCTGGCTCTCTCCCATCCATCCCTCCCCCAATCGCGACTGGGGCTATGACGTGGCCGACTACGACGGCGTCCACCCCGACTATGGGACCATGGCCGACTTCGAGGCCCTGCTGGCGGCGGCGCACGGCCTGGGCCTGAAGGTGCTGCTGGACGAGGTGCTGTCGCACACCTCCGACGAGCATCCGTGGTTCGTGGAAAGCCTCACCGGCGGACCGGACGGGCCCAAGGCCGATTGGTACGTCTGGGCCGACCCGGCGCCGGACGGGACCGCGCCCAACAACTGGCTGTCCGTGTTCGGCGGCCCGGCCTGGGCCTACCAGCCGGCCAGGCGCCAGCACTATCACCACAAGTTCCTGCGCCAGCAGCCGAAGCTGAACTGGCTCAACCCCGACGCCCGCGAGGCGGCCATCTCGGTGCTCGATGCGTGGCTGACCCGCGGCGTCGACGGCTTCCGCCTGGATGTGGCCGGCACATTCCTCCACGACGCCGCGCTGGCCGACAATCCGGCCATCCCGGCCTCCGAACGCACCGCCCGGCACTGGAAGCACGCCGGCGACATGCAGCGCCACCTGCACGATTCCAACTTGGCCGAAAACATCCCCCTGCTGGCGGAGGTCCGCCGCCGCGTCGAGGCCCACGGCGACCGCTTCGTGTTCGGCGAGTTCTCGGAGGAAGAGGCGATCTGCGGCGGCTACTGCACGCCCACCGAAGGCCTTCACTCCGGCTACACCTTCGTCATGCTGCTGGAGGACCGCCTGTCGCCGGCCTTCGTGAAGGACCACTACGCCACCCTGGCGGCCTATCCGGGCCACTGGCCGACCATCTGCTTCTCCAACCACGACGTGCCGCGCACCGCCAGCCGCCTCGGCGACGGCTCGCCGGAGGCGGCCAGGCTGATGCTGGCGCTGCTGATCGCGCTCAAGGGCACGACGCTCATCTACCAGGGCGAGGAGCTGGGCCTGCCGCAGGCCAGCCTGCGCCGCGACCAGCTACGCGATCCGGTCGGCGACCTCTACTGGCCCTATGCCGGCGGACGCGATGGCTGCCGCACGCCCATGCCCTGGACGCCGGACGCTCCCAACCTGGGCTTCAGCGAGGGCGAGCCCTGGCTGCCCGCCGCGCCCGAGCATGCCGGCCTCACCGTCGCCGAGCAGCAGGCCGACCCGGACTCCACCCTGGCCCTGGCGCGGCGGCTCATCGCCTTCCGCAAGGCCTCGCCGGCGCTCACCGTCGGCGACATCGGGATGCTGGAGGCGACGCCCGCCATCCTCGCCTTCGTCCGGCGGGCCGAGGACGACGCCGTGGCCTGCGTGTTCAACATGTCCGCCGACCCCGCGGTGTTCGAGCATCCGGCCCTGGCCGGCGCCGAACTGCTGGCGGTGGGCGCCGGAGAGGCCGAGATTCGCGGCGGCTCGCTGGGCCTCTCGCCCTACGGCGCGGCGTTTTTCCAAATGCCTCTGTTAACCACTCCGGGTTAATTCGGGGACCATGCGTCAGGCCGATATCAAGTCCGCCAAGAGCGATCGCCGCTTCGGCGAGGGCTTCCTCACGGACATCTGGTACTTCGCCGCCCTGGCCTCCGACCTGAAGCCCGGCAAGCTCGAGCGACACGAGATTCTGGGCCAGCCGGTGATGCTGGGCCGCTCCCCCGGCGGCGAGCTGTTCGCGCTGCGCGACATCTGCCCGCACCGCGCCGCGCCGCTGTCGGCCGGCCGCTTCCAGCGCGAGCTTTCGGGCGCCGAGACCGTGGAGTGCCCCTACCACGGCTGGCGGTTCGGCGCCGACGGCGCCTGCCGGGCCGTCCCGTCGCTGACCATGAGCCAGACGATGGACGTGGGCCGCGTCCGGGTGCGCGGCTATCCCGTCGTCGAGAGCCAGGGCCTGGTGTTCGTGTGGATCGGCGCGCAGCCCGACGGCGAGCCCACCGAGCCTGCGCCGACCTTCCCCGGCGTGGTGGGCGGCAGGCCCAAGCTGGTGGACCGCATGGTGTTCGACGCCCACATCGACCACGCCGTGGTGGGGCTGATGGACCCGGCGCACGGTCCTTTCGTCCACTCCCAGTGGTGGTGGCGCAAAAGCGGAAGCCAGCACGACAAGGCCAAGAAGTTCGAGCCCCGCGAGCAGGGCTTCGCCATGGTCCGCCACCCGCCCTCGAAGAACAGCCACGCCTACGCCCTGCTGGGCGGCCAGCCGCTCACCGAGATCAGCTTCCGCCTGCCCGGCCTGCGCTGGGAGCACATCGTGGTGGGTAGACGCCAGGTTCTGGCGCTCACCTGCCTGACGCCGCAGAGCGAGACCAGGACCCTGATCACCCAGATCGTCTGGTCCGACCACCCGGCGTTCCTGATTTTCAAGCCGTTCATTGCGGCCGGCGCGCGGGCCTTTCTGCGCCAGGACGGGGCGATGGTGGACCTGCAGAAGCCGGGGCTGAAGTACGACCCCTCCCTGCTCTGGATCGACGACGCCGACCGCCAGGCCAAGTGGTACCAGGCCCTGAAGCGCGAATGGGCCGCCAGCCGCCGCGAGAACCGCGCCTTCGACAACCCCGTGGAGCCCGCCACCCTGAAGTGGCGCAGCTAGAACCTGATCGGTTCGAGGCGAACCGTGAATCAGGCTCTACACCTTTGATCTAGGCCTTCTTCGCCTCCGTCCCCACGAACGCCACCTTGGTCCCCTGCCTCACCGCCGCGCCCAGCTGGCGGGCGTCCCAGTTGGTCAGGCGCACGCAGCCGTGGCTGGCGGTCTTGCCCACCAGGCGCGGGTCAGGCGTGCCATGAATGCCGAAGGTGTCCTTGGTGAGGTCGATCCAGGTGGAGCCCACCGGATTGTTCGGCCCCGCCTTGATGGTCAGCTTGCCCTGCGAGGCCTTGCCGAAGGTCAGCCGGCTCGGGTCGTAGGTGTAGGTCGGGTTGGGCGCCAGCGTTCGCACCTCCCACTCGCCGGACGGCGCCGGGCGCTCCGACGAGCCCACCGTGGCCGGATAGACCGCCAGCAGCTTGTCGTCCGCCGCATAGGCGCGAAGCTGGCCGCGCCCCTTGTCCACCTCGATGCGGGCCACCGCGCCGACCAGCTTTTCCGGGCCCAGCGCCGCCACCACGATCTTCGTCCCGGCCACCGAGAAGTCGGCGCCGGGATTGAGGGCCTGCAGCAGGGCCTCGTCCATGTGGAACTTCTCCGCCAATCCCTCGGCGGGGCTCGTGAACCCCAGCCGGTCCAGCTTGGCCATCTCCGCATAGCCGGTGGGGATGTTCACGAAGGGGCCGGCCACGTCCTCGGCGGCTAGGGTGTAGTCCATGATCGCCGGCCCGGCGTCGGCCGCCAGGGCCTGCCAGACCGCCTCGTCCAGCTTCCCGTCGACGGGCAGGTCGCGCGCGGCCTCGAAGGCCGCCACGGCGCCGCGCATGTTGCCGCCATCCCGGCCGTCGATGACGCCGGGGGAGAAGTGGGCGCGCGCCAGCAGCACCTGGGCGCGGATCATGGCGTCGCGTCCGGCCTGCGGCGGCGTCGGCGCGGGCGTCCAGACGGCCTGATCGATGGCCTGGGCCAGCGGCGAGGCCGAAGGCGCGATCGGCGCGGCCTCCACGGGCGCGGCATCGGACACCAGCGTCGGCCCCATGGCAGGCGCCCGGGCCGGGGCGACCGCCGCCGCCTGCGACGGTCCGCCCGGCGGCGGCTGCGAACAGGCCGCCATCGCTAGGATCAGCGCCGATGCGCCGGAAAGCAGGTACGCCGCGGAGCGCGTCATCTATGGACCTCAGCCTTGCGCCGTGCGTTGGGCCCAGCGTGAGCATCAAACCTTCAGACGCGCTGCGGTTCCTGGGCGCGCTCGCGGCGGCCCTGGTGCTGGGGGTGCTCCTGGTCCTGAGGATCACCAGCGCCCCGGACGCGGCGCAAGCCCGTCCGCCGGCGCCCGCCGCAACGGTCGCCCCCGCCCCGCCGGCGCGGCCGGCCAGCGTCGACTGCGCCGCGGGCCCCTGGAGCGCGGCGGCGCGCGCCAACGCCGCCTCCCTGCGGACCCTGGCCTGGGCGCCCTTCCGCCGCCCGGAGATCGGCTGGGAGACATACGCCCCGCTGATCGGCCGAGAGATCGGCTCCGCCTGCCCGCCCTACAGCTTTGGCTTCGCCGCGGCCCTGGCCGGCTGGCAGGCAGCCCAGCGCCTGCCGGCGGACGGCGTGTTCACCGATCCTGTCTTCGCCCGCCTGAGGACCGTCGTGCGCCTCCGCGGCCCTCTCGTGCAGGTGAGCGCCCGGGGCGTCTGTCCGCCGCCGCCCCTGGAGGCCACCCTGGTCCAGTCGCGACCCGACGAAGGCTATGGAAACAAGATCGTGTCCCTGCGCCCCGCCGTGCTCGACGCCTGGCGCCGGATGGCCGCCGCGGCGCGGGCCGAATCGCCCGCCGTGGCCGCCGACCCGCGCAACCTCACCCTGTTCTCCGGCTACCGCAGCCCGGAGTCCGACGCCGACCGCTGCGTCCTGGAGGGCAACTGCGACGGGATCGCCCGGGCCAAGACCTGCTCGCCCCACCGCACCGGCCTGGCCATCGACCTCTATGTGGGCCAGGCCCCGGGCTACGGCCCGGACTCCACCGCCGACCCCAACCGGCTGTTCATGTCGCGCACCGCCGCCTACGGCTGGATGCTGGCCAACGCCCACCGCTTCGGCTTCGTGAACTATCCCTTCGAGCCCTGGCACTGGGAATGGACCGGCGAGGCGCGCTGAACGGTTGCCGTGGGTAGCTCGCCTCCTCTAGTTTCCACCCATGCCCACATTCACATCCGACGGCTTGACCATCGCCTATGACGACCTGCCGCCGCCCGGCGCGCCTGAGCGGACCGTCGTGCTGGTCCACGGCTATACCTCCAACCGCAAGGAAGGCTGGCGGCGCACGGGCTGGTACACCGCCTTCGAGCGGCGGCGGATGCGCGTGATCGCCCTCGACCAGCGCGGGCATGGGGAAAGCGAAAAGCTCTACGACCCGGCCGCCTACACTCGGGACAGGCTGGCTGGCGACCTGCTGGCGCTCATGGATCACCTGGGCGTCGGCCGCGCCGACCTGTTCGGCTACTCCATGGGGACACGCACCGTGCTGGAGGCCGCGATCCGGGCGCCGGATCGAGTGTCGAACCTGATCCTGGGCGGGGTCGGCGCGCGGATGCTGGAGGCCCGGCCGCCCGGCGCCGGCTCAGGCCTCGCCGAGGCCATGCTGGCCGAGGACGTAGGCGCCATCGCAGATGTGAACCTTCGCAACTTCCGCCGCTTCGCCGACATCCAGGGCGAGGACCGCAAGGCGCTCGCCGCATGCGCCCAGGCCCCGAACATCCCGCTCGATCCGGCCGCGCTGGCGGCCCTGCCGATGCCGGTGCTGGTGGTGGCTGGCGACCTTGACGACGGCGCGTCCGATCCGGAAGGCCTGGCGGCCGCCTTCCCCCATGGCCGCGGCGTCGTCCTGCCCGGCTGTGATCACGTCTCGGCGATCCCGCACGCCTCGACCAAGGCCACCGTGTTCGACTTCCTGGACGGCCTCCTGGACGACCCGTTCCCGAACCCGTTCTGACCGTCCCGGGCCCTTCGGCGACGGGGCGCGGCGATCATCGGACTTGCTCCGGGGAATTTCAGGAAGCAAAGGGTCTCCGCGCGCCCCAGGGAGCGCATGCCTAAGTAAGGAGACCGCATGAGCCTGGCGCTGACCAACCTGCCCGACCTGCTGGCCGAAGCCGCCCAGGAAGCCGGCGCGCTGGTCGCCGAACTCCAGGCCGTCGTCGCCGAGCGGGTCCGCAAGGACGGCCGTCTTGACCGCCGGCTGCTCGACGCCGAACAGCACGCCGCCCACGGCCTGGCCTGGGCGGCCGCCTACGCGGAGACCCTGCGCCAGACCGCCGTCTGGGCCCAGGCGCTTACCGAAGCCGGACAGCTCGGCGAAGCCGAGGCCCTGCCCTCGCAGCTGCTGGCCTTCGAATACCTGAGCCAGCTGGCCGGCGGCCTGCCCATGAACCAGGGCGAGATGTTCCGCGCCGCCGACCTGGGCGTCTCGGTCGCCCGCCTTGAGCCGCTGATCGCCAGGCTGCGGCCAGGCGCCTCCCAGGCGGTGAAGGCCCGTGTCGTCGAGCTCCTGGACCACGCCCGCGGCCGCCCGTCGCTGGAGGCCAGCGGCCTGGACGAGACCCTGGAGTCCGTCCGCGACCACTTCACCACCTTCACCGCGGAACGGATCACCCCCTACGCCCACGGCTGGCACACCCGCGACGAATTGATCCCGCTGGAGCTCTACCAGGAGCTCGCCGACCTGGGGGTTTTCGGGCTCACCGCGCCCGAGGAATGGGGCGGATCGGGCCTGGGCAAGCTCGCCATGTGCATCGTCTCCGAGGCCCTGTCGCGGGGCTGGATCGGCACGGGCTCCCTGGGCACCCGCTCGGAGATCGCCGCCGAGCTGATCATCGCCCACGGCACGGAGGACCAGAAGGCCCGCTTCCTGCCGAAGATCTGCTCGGGCGAGACCATCCCCACGGCCGTCTTCACCGAGCCGGACGCCGGCTCCGACCTGGGCTCCCTGCGCACCAAGGCCGTCCGCGAGGGCGACACCTGGACGGTGAGCGGGAACAAGACCTGGATCACCCACGGCGCGCGGGCCGATGTGATGACCCTGCTGGTCCGAACCAACCCGGAGGTGAAGGACCATCGGGGCCTGTCCATGTTCCTGGCCGAGAAGCCCCGGGGCACGGTGGCCGATCCCTTCCCCGCGCAGGGCATGAGCGGCGGCGAGATCGGCGTCATCGGCTATCGCGGCATGAAGGAATACGAGATCGGCTTCGACGGGTTCCAGGTGGCGCACCGCAACCTGCTGGGCGGACAGGAAGGCCAGGGCTTCGCCCAGCTGATGGCCACCTTCGAATCCGCCCGCATCCAGACCGCCGCCCGCGCGCTGGGCGTGGCGCAGAACGCCCTGGACCTGGCCCTGGACTATGCGCTCACCCGCCGCCAGTTCGGCCAGCCGATCGGCGAGTTCCCCCGGGTGACCAACAAGCTAGCGATGATGGCCGCCGAGATCCTGGGCTCGCGCCGCCTGACCTGGTTCGCCGCCCGCGCCAAGGACGAGGGCCGCCGCTGCGACCTGGAGGCCGGCATGGCCAAGCTGGTGGGCGCCCGCGTCGCCTGGGCCTGCGCCGACAACGCCCTGCAGATCCATGGCGGCATGGGCTTCGGGGTGGAGACGCCGATCAGCCGCGTCCTGGCCGACGCGCGCATCCTCAACATCTTCGAGGGCGCCGGCGAGATTCAGGCCCAGGTCATCGCCAGGCGCCTGCTGGAAGGCGCCAATTGAGCCAGCGCTCAGGTCGATCCGGGACCAAGGGGTGATTGGGTCACCAAACTAGACGCGGACTTCAGGCCGTCCGCGCGCCCGCCAGGAGGATCCTGATCTGGTCGCGCGAACGCGTCTCCAGGTCGGTCAGGCTCCAGCCGTCGAAGATCGCCTGGGCGAAGTTGGCCAGGTAGGTGTCGAACAGCATCTGGGTGCGCAGGGTCACCTCAGCGTCGGCGGCGAGCTGGCCGTCCGCCACGCCCTGTTGCAGGACGCCGCTCACCAGTTCGAGCATGGTCTTCACCTGAGGCGCGTCGCGATGGGCCCGGCCGTCCTCCGCATGCCACGACACCCCGAAGGCGGCGCGGGCGAGGGGAAGCTGGGTCTTGTAGAAGGCGTAGCCGGCCATGAACATCCTGAGCAAAGCGTCCTCGACCGACTTTCCCTGCTCGACCGCCCTGCGCATCTCGGTGGTCAGGAACTCCATGTCGGCGAACATGATCTCGCGGAACAGGTCCGACTTGTCGGTGAAGTTGGCGAACACCGCGCCGGTGGACATGCCGGCGGCCGTGGCGATATCGCGGATGGTCGCGCCCTCGTAGCCTTGCTCGCTGAACAGGCGGCGCGCCGCGGCCAGCACCTTGGCGCGGGTCTGCTGTCTGGCGAGCGTGCGGCGGGTGGGAGGTTTCACCTTGGCTTCACCGGCGGGTTCGATCTGCGATGCATGCTTCATCTATTCTGACCATTGGCCGGTCGCACCGGCGGTTGTTTGTTCCTGGCTCTCCAGGCGTGTCCTTTGTAGCGCCAAGGCGAGGGAACGGCCCATTCGTGGCCCTCCGGTCCACTTGCGGCATTGAGACTGCCGACGAAGCCCCAGCATCGACTGCGGTCAAAAAACAACGTGGCGCGATGTAACGTCAACCCGCATTTTATGCCCGAAGTTTACCCTAAGGCCTTGAAAAAGAGCGGCC
>CANJKG010000061.1 GCA_947474775.1 Caulobacteraceae bacterium
GCCCATCTCGACGATGGTCCTGGAGATGAAGGTGAGCGTCTTGCTGCTGTCCAGCGAGGCGCTGCGCGGCATCTGCGGGCCGCCCATGCGCGCGCCGGCCTCCTTCAACGGCGTGCTGAGGTCGTCGGCCTCCAGGTCGTACATGGCCAGGGTGTCGTGCGACGGCTCCTGATCGGCCTTGCGCCCTTCCAGCCGGTAGAGCCGGCCTCGTTGGATACCCGGAATTGCCAGCAGGTCCGGCAGGTGACGCTTGGAGTACCACTCCCAGAGCTCCTCCCGCTGACCCTCGACAGCGCGACACAGCACGAACCACACTCCACTGGCCATATGCCGCTCTTCCCAAATTGCTGTTTGCAGTTTCATACTACGAAGGGGGCTCTCCAAAGGAAAGCGCGAACCCGCAGGCCTCGCCCGACCGGGGACAGGTCAGCTCGCAATAGTCAACAAGCCCGCAGCCGCCGGTCAGGCGGGGCTGGAGTGGCGCTCAGCCGGCTGCGGCCGGCTCGCCATGGGCCGCGGCGCGGGCGATGCGGTCTTCGGGGGTCATGCGGCGGATCATGCGGGCGCCCGACCAGAGGAGCGCGGCCGAAAGCGGCACGAAGGCCATGATGCTGAGCACGCCTGTGCTGAGCGAGCCCGACATGGTGGAGATCTTGCCGCTCCAGTAGGGTCCGATCGCCAGGGTGATCACAATGATCAGCAGGGCCGTGCAGGCGGCGGAAGTCCCGCGCATCCGGGGCAGAACCATGTCCTGCGCGAAGGCGCCGGCGGCGCTGCCCCACATGGACGAGAACATGGTGTGGAGGAAATAGGAGACCACGAACACCACCGGGTGGCCCGTGGTGAACATCAGCGCCACGAACGGCAGGGGAAGAAGCAGCGAACCGCCGGCCAGGATGAATGGGGCGCGGGGATCGCGTCGGCGCAGGATGTCCGTCATCACACCGCCGAACACCAGGCCCAGGAGGTTCCCCACCAGCAGGGCGGCGCCGAGCATGCCCCCGACGCTGGAGGGAGACAGGTGGAATTCCCGCATGGCGTAGGGCGCCGCCCAGAACTGAACGGTGCCGGCCATGCACCCCAGAGCCGCCATGCCGCCCAGCGCCCGGCGATAGACAGGACAGCCCAGCGTCAGCGCGTACAGGGGCCGGTCACGCAGACGCAGCATCTGGGTCCAGGATCCCACCGAATAGAAGCCGATACCTAGCGCCACCCACTGAACCCAGTCGCCGGTGGCGTAGCCAAGGCCCGCGGCCACCGCGGCGGATGCCGCGAAGAGGATCAGATTCTGGATCAGGGCCTTCGCGCCGAACTCGGTGGACGTGGCGAGGAAGGTGAACGGCGGGATGGAGGCGGAGAACTCCCGTACGATGTGGCGGCCGAGCGACTGGGGCCGGCTGACGACGCGGACAGGATCCTTCAAGGAGAAGACCACCAGGGCCATCAACACGCCAGGCAGGCCGACCAGCAGGAGCGCCGCCTTCCATGCGGGTATGCCGCAGGCCGCGGCGAAGGGCAGGTTCATGCAGACCTGCGACCAGTGCTGCAGCATGAGCCCTCCGACGACCAGGGCCATCGCCCCGCCGGCATTGGTGCCGCACAGATAGGCCGCGATCACCGTGGCGCGGTTGCGGGGCGGGAATTACTCCACCAGCAGCGACTGGCTGCAGGGGCTGGCCGTCACCTCGCCGAAGCCCACGCCCACGCGGAACATGGCCAGCTGGGCGAAGTTGCCGGAGAGTCCGCAGAAGGCGGTCATAGCCGACCAGAACGCCAGGCCCGCGCCGAGCAGGTTACGCCGCGAAACCACGTCCGCCATCCGACCCATGGGGAGGCCGACCACGGCGAAGAAGATGGCGAATGAGGTTCCATACAGGAAGCCGATCTGGGTGTCGGATATCCCGAAGTCCGCGCGAATGTCCTCAGCGAGGATCGAAATGATGTGCCGATCGATGTTGTTCAGCATCCCGACGACGACGATGACCGCAAGCACGAACAGCGCGTAGGGCGTCACCCGATCCACGCCCGATCCAGGAATGGTCGTCGCCCCGCCGGACGGCGCAACCGGCTTCACCCCGTCTCCGGTCACGTGCGGAGCCGGAGATGCTTGAACGGAATCGGTTTCACGCTTCCTCCAGTGGCGTCACGTCCTCAGCCTCGGATGGGCCGTTCATTACTGGACCGCGCGCCGCATGCCCTCCTTGCCCCATACACGGGACGCCGCTTCGTCCACAAGGTGGGCGGCGGGCCGACGGCCGTTCGACCCCGCGGGAGGCGACGCCCGCCAGCCGGCCTGGGCAGACGAGCAGGCAGCCGCGCGGCGCTGGCGAGGCAGTCCTTCAAGACCGCCGCAGTCGCCTACATCGAGGATTTCCATCCTCCCGCGGACGCGGACAACGAGATCAGCATCATTGTACGCGACCTGGCCGATGGCCGCGAGCAGTGCTTCCACATCGACCTGGACACCGGCGAGACCGGGCCCTGCAGCTAGTCAGGCGAGGCCCCCCTAGGGTCAGCCGTCTCCACCAGCTCGATCCGGATGGCGTCGGGTCCCTCGATCATCATCGAGCGACGCCCGGAAATGCCGCGAACCCGCGGCGGCTCGATGATCCTGACGCCGAGCGCCCGCAAGCGCTTCGCCTCGGCGCGGGTGTCGTCCACCTCGAAGGCGATATGGTCCAGCACATGACCCTTTCCGGAGGCCATCGGAGCAGGCGCCTTCATCGGCGTCGCCGATAGCGCCTCGAGCTTCTGGTACGGATAGATCACGACCATGATGTCGCCCGCGAACACGCGTCCGGCTGGTCCGCGGATCAGGCCGCCGGGCTCCGTCCGCGGGGCGCTGGGGACGCGGCAGTCGCCGGCCAGGCGGCCGGTGTCGTGACCCCTGCGAAGCCGCAGGACGCGGACGTACCAGTCCGCGGCGCAGAGGGGCGTCTCGCTCATCAGGTGCACGTGATTGAAGGCGGTGGGCGTGGAACCACCACGCGTCGGCAGTCCCAGGGCGAGTTCGACGTCCACCTGGTCCGGCGTCACCAGATCGGCCGAGGTCGAGCCGGGCGCGGGAACACGCGAGAAACGCACGCCGCGCGCTGAGAGCCGCCTGTAGTCCCCCGCCACGTCCGGACTGTTCCAGCCGATATGCCAGATGGCGGTGTCCCAGCTGAAGGGCGCGGGCGCGTCCACCTTCGTGAAGAGGATGAACACCTCCTCCGTCCGCAGCGCCGTGAGGCCGCCCAGGATGGTGACCCGCGTCTGCGGAAAGATTCCTGCGAGGAAGGCGGCGGATCGGTCAGGATCGACCACGTTCATGTGGACGTGATGGAAGCGCCGGACGCCTCCGGTCCCGGCCACGGGTTCCGGCTGAGCCGGTTCACCCGTCGGACTCAGGAGGCCAGCGAGCGCGGCCAGGAGGGCGGACTTCGCGGCAGTCATCATCTGTCACCCACCTCCCCTGACGACGGGTCCGTGTCCAAGGCGATATCCTTTATGTGACGGCCCAGGACGATGCCAGATTGGCCCCAAGGGTTGAGGCCGCCCCCCGGCCTCCGTCCTGGAGCAAGCGGCGGACCTGACCCTGCTGGCCCTGGACGACGCCGGGCCCTCGCTCCGGCGCCGCACGCTCAGCGAAACCCTGGCCACCGCTCCCCGCCAGAAAAGTTGAAAGCTATGACATAGTATTTCTATTGTATTGGTAGGATTTTGGGCGTCATCCTAATTGGGCTGAAAGGCCCGTCTCCATGTCCGCTTCTTTTCCGCCCTCGCGCATCCGCCGGAGCTTCCCGTGGCTTTCACTTTCCGCGCACATGACCGCCAGGCCCGCCCCTGTCCCTCGGTGCTCCCCGTCCAGGAAGGCGGACGCCCCGGCCCGCCCAGTCCTGACGCACTGCTGGCCCTCGATAGATCCCAATTCGCCCGACAGCTCCGCGAGCTGACGATATTGCCTGCATCTAGGTCGCAGCCGGCGCCGCCTTGGCGGCTGACAGATCCCTAGCCCGCAGGCTCTTGCCGGCGAGCGCGAAATGCGCGGCGCCCCAGACCAGCGGTAGGAGGACGATGCCCACCGAATAGCGCAGGGTGTTCTGCACCCCCTGGGTGGCCAGGTAATCGCTCATCGCGCCAGTGAACACCGGGCCGATCAGATTGCCCATCCCCGTGGCGAAGACCAGGTAAAGGGCCGAGGCCAGGGCGTGGAGACGGGGCGGCGTAAGGCTCTGCAAGGCCGCGATGCAGGGTCCGCCGTAGGTCATGGTGGTGGCCTGGGTGATGAAAATCAGCGCCAGGAACATCGCATAGCTGTCGACGAAGAAGGCCCAGAACTTGAAGGGCGAGCCAACGGCGACGATCACCCCCATGACCATCAGCGATTTCCAAAGCCCGCCTTCGGACCGCATCAGCTTGTCGCCCAGATATCCGCCCAGGATGGAGCCGCTGATCCCGGCCAGGCCCATGGCCGCGCCGTAGGTCACGCCCACATAGCTTGTGCTGAGGTCAAAGGTACGGATCACATAGGATGGCGCGAAGGCCTGGAACCCGCCGCCCGCTATCGAGAACAGCATCGCCGCGACCAGCAGGTGGAGCACGGTCTTCTGTCGCAGGATGATCGAGACGCCAGCCACCACGCCTTCCGGCGCGGCGTCGCGCACTACCGGTGACGGCGGGCGCGGCGGCTCGCGCACAGTGAAGAACACCAGGGCGGCCATTAGCACGCCGGGCGCGCCCAGAACGAACATCGCGGTGCGCCAGTCCGCCAGGTCGTTGATCACGCCGCCGAGCGCCAGGCCCAGGAGGATCCCGAGCTGGGCACCCACGAAGTAGAGCCCCATCGCCGTCGAGCGATAGCGCGGCGGGAAATAGCTGCCGATGATCGAATGGGCCGCGGGCGTGCAGCCCGCCTCGCCCACCGCCACGCCCATCCGACACAGCGCGAGCTGCCAGAAGTTGCGCGCAAAGCCGCCCATGGCGGTGAGGCCGCACCAGACCACGATGGCGACGCTGATGATGTTCTTGCGGTTGCTCCGGTCGGAGAGCCGCGCCAGCGGTATTCCGGCGATGGCGTAGACTGTCGCGAACATGCCGCCGGTGAGCAGGCCAAGCTGGGTGTCGCTCAGCTGCAGGTCGTGCTTGATCGACTCCGCCAGGATGAACGGCAGTTTCCGGTCGATGAAGCTAAGCGTGTAGGCCAGCATCATCACCACGGCGACGTACCAGCCATAGGCGCTTGGCTTGTCCCCGGCCTTATCAGCCCCGGCGGGTGGCGAAAGCGAGTGGCTGGTCAGGACCTCACCTGTCTTCGGCTGTCAGCGTCCGACACCATGCTCAGCCAGACGATCGCCCACAATACTCAGCGCGCACCGCCCACGGCTGGAACACCGCAAATACGTCATGACGTAATTGGCTCGACCGCCCTTCCGGGGTGGCTGTCCGGAGGTAGGATTCCCAGTCTCGAACCTGCGCCTTCGCGCCGACCGGAATCCAGGGCGTTTGAAGGCGCCGGTGTTCTCCCGTACGGCTGTCGGCCAAGCTTCGAGCCACGCCCACAGGAGTCAGTCCTTATGTCCGATCTCGATAAGTTCCCCACCAGCTTCGACGACCTGTTCGGCCTGAGGGGCAAGGTGGCCCTTATCCTGGGCGGCGGCATGGGCATGGGCCAGCAGTCGTCGAACATACTGGCGCACATGGGCTGCGACGTGATCGTGGCGGACATCATTCCCGAGCGGGCGGTCACGGTCGCCGCGGAGGTGCGCGCCAGGGGTCGCCGGGCCCATGAGGCGGTGGGCGACATGACTGACCCGACCACGGCCGATCGGGTGCTCACCGAGGCCGAGGCGGCCATGGGCGGGATCGACATCGTGGTCTCGATCATCGGCGAGGCCGGCTGGTTCAGCTTCCTGGACACCACCGTGGACGAGTGGAAGAAGGACCAGCGCCGCAACCTCGACTACTTCTTCCACTGCAGCCAGTGGGCGGCCAGGTCGATGGTCCGGCGCGGCGTCGGCGGCGCCATCTGCGCCATCGCATCGGTGGACGGCATGCAGGCCTCCCCCATGCACGCCGCCTATGGGGTGGCCAAGGCGGGAATCATCAGCCTGGTGAAGACCATGGCCCTGGAGCTCGGCGGCTCCGGCATCCGCGTCAACTGCATCGCGCCCGGATCCGTGAACACGCCCCGGGCCAATGCCCGCTCCAGCGCCGAGATCAACGACCTGCGCTGCGCGGACATGGGCATTCCCCTGGGACGCGCCGGCACCACCCGGGAGATCGCCGAGACGGTGCTCTACCTGGTGTCCGACATGAGCCGCTACGTAACCGGAGTCTGCCTGCCCATGGACGGCGGGTGGCTTTCCACGCGCCTGGATTCCAAGAAGTACACGAAGCGCCCGCCGCCTGAGCCAGCCAAGGCCACCTGAGACCAGCCACGAGTACAGCGTTGCAATCCCGTCCGGTCTGGTCTTCCATGCAGGTCGACCACTCGAGCGGTTTTCAGCGGAGCTCGCGCCGAATCGCATGACCTACGGCCCACCGATAAGCGGGACGCCGATCCCTGGCGGGGAGACCCCCAAGAACTTCGCCAAGTCCGCGGCCCGCGCCCTCGATGTCCTGGCCTATCTCGCGGAACACCGCGCGCCGGCGCGGGCGAAGGAGATCGCCGAGGCGCTGGGCATGGCCGCGTCGAGCGCCGACCAGTTGCTCAAGAGCATGGTGCTGTCCGGGTATCTGATCTTCCGGCTCGCGGACAAGGCCTACGCCCCCTCGGCGAAACTCCGGGGACTCGCCGACTGGGTGACGGAAATCTATCCGCCGGACGCGAAGATCGAGGCGCTCCTCGAAGAACTGCACGCCGCCACCGGCTGCACGGTGACCTTCAGCCTTGAGGCCGACGGCTTCATGGAGGTCGCCAACTACATCCGCGTGCCGCTCTACTCCCGGGTGCAGGCCCGTGCGCGCGTGCCGATGCTGTGCTCGGCCCTGGGCGGATCGATCCTCGCGGGACGCAGCGACAGCTACATCCGCAGCGCCCTGCTGCACGCCTGGCGGCAGCGAACGGTGACCAGCGCCACCATCCGCGACCTCTCGGCCAACGTGTTCCGCTCCGTCGATCAGTTCCGCCGGCTGGGCTACGCCTGGCGCCTGCGGGGCGCCCCCTGCGCGCCTGGAGACGACGTGTTCTCCATGGCGGTGGGCCTGCGCGCCTCCGGCGTCGGGTCAGGCATGGCCCTGGGTCTCGCCGGCGCCGAACGGGACGTCCGCCCCCGACAGGCCCAGATCGCCGGCGTGATGCACGAGCTGGCGGCCAAGTACGACCTCGCGGCCTGAGGTCACAGTCACCGACAGCCTGGTTATTGGCCCGGCTGGACGGGCGCTCCAATTACGTCATCACGTAATTGGCCATGGTCCCCTACAAGCCCGCGTCATCGGCAGATACCCTGAAGTCCATGAGAGCCACGCGCCGACTCTTGGCGCGAACATAGCGAGACGACAGGTGAAGCCCCTCATCTACCTTCCGACGCCCTTGCCCGACCAGATGACCCTGAACGGGCTGGGGGTGGAGTTCCTCGAGACAGGCTCGGGACCCGACCTGCTGTTCCTCCATCCCCAGGACGGAGCCGATCCCGGCGGCCGCTATCTGGAGCTGCTGAAGCGGAAGTTCCGGGTGACCCTGCCCTCCCATCCGGGGTTCGGGAAGACCGACCTGCCGCGCAGCTTCTCCACGGTGGACGACCTGTCCTACTTCTACCTCGACTTCATGAAGTCGCGCCGGATGCGCGACGTGATCCTGGTAGGGGTCTCCTTCGGCGCCTGGCTGGCGCTGGAGATCGCCAGCAAGCACCCGGCCGAGGTCTCGCGGCTGGTGCTGGCCAGTCCGCTGGGCATCAAGCTCTCCGATCGGGAGGACAGCGACTTCGTGGACGTCTTCAAGGAGGCGCTCATGGATTGGATCCCGGTCTGGTCCAACGGCGCCGGCGGCGGCTGTGATCTGGACGGCCTCACCGAGGAGCTGGCGCTGCGGATCGCGCGCAACCGCGAGACCTTCACCCTGATGGGCTGGGCGCCCTATCTCTTCAACCCCAAGCTGCCGCAGCGCCTGAAGTCCCTGGATCTGCCAACCCTCGTTCTGGGGGCCGCCGAGGACCGGCTCTATCGCGGGCCCTACGCCCAGGCTCTGGCCGCGACCCTCAAGGGCGCGCAGTTCAAGTCCATTCCAGGCGCCGGCCACTACCTCCATGCCGACCAGCCCGAGGCCTTCGCCCAGGCGGTGCTGGAGTTCGCCGGTCAACCTCAACCCGCATAACCCCCGTTTCGGAGCTCACTGGTGAAGGCCTGGCATTTCACGGAACAATCCTGCTACCCGGTCTGGGACAAGATCCCCGGGGAGCTGCGCGTGACGCAGCCCAACTCCTATTGCGAGCCGGAGCTCGCGGGCAAGCTGCTCAACATGTATCTCGACCAGTACTGCCTGGCCGACGAGATGGGCCTGAACATCATGCTCAACGAGCACCACGTGGCCTCCACCTGCATGATCCCGTCGGTGCAGCTGCAAATCGGTATCCTGGCCAGGCAGACCAAGAAGGCCCGCCTGCTGGCGCTTGGCGCCCCGATCACCAACCGTCCCGATCCCGCTCGCGTGGCGGAGGAGTACGCCATGATCGACGCCATCTCCGGCGGCCGCCTGGAGATGGGCATGGTCAAGGGGGCCGGCTGGGAGCTGTTCGCCTCCAACCAGAATCCGGTGCGGATCATGGACCGCTTCTGGGAGGCGCACGACCTCATCGTGAAGGCCATGACCACCCACGACGGGCCGTTCTCGTGGGAGGGCGAGTACTACCAGTACCGCAACATCAACATCTGGCCGCGTCCGATCCAGCTGCCGCATCCGCCGATCTGGATGACCAGCCACAGTCCCAATAGCGCCCGGGGCGTGGCGGAGAAGGGCTACGTCACCGCCTCGTTCCTGCAAGGGCTGCCGGTGGCCGACACCTTCGCCGCCTACCGCGAGCGCTACCGCCAGGTGCACGGCCACGAGCCGGCCGCCGACCGGCTGGGCTATGCGGCCATGATCGCCGTCAGCAAGGACAAGTCCCAGGCCACCCGCAAGGCCCAGATCATGCGCAGCTACCTGGCCAGCCTCAAGCGGACGGCTGAACCGTTCCGCGTGCCGCCGGGCTATGGCTCCCTCAACGACTTCGCCAAGAACCTCATGGGTCCCGCCAAGGGCCGGGTCAGCGAGGCGACGCCCCGCAGGTTGCCGGACGGCCGGTCCGCCCAGGACAATCCGACCGATGAGGAACTGGCCCAGATCGGCCTGCTGTTCTCAGGAACCCCGGACGAGGTGTTCAACCAGATCAAGGCCTTCCACCGACGCGTCGGCGGCTTCGGCCACCTGATCGTCATGTGTCAGGCCGGCAAGCTGGAAAACGACGACACCTGCGAGAACATCAAGGTCTTCGCGGAGGAGGTCTATCCGCGTCTTGGCGAGCTCAACAAGCTGTACGAGATGGCGTAGCCGCAGGGGTACGATGCGATCAGACGGAATCGTCTGATCGTTAAATGGTGCTCGACAATCAAAGGCGTAGAGCCTGATTCACGGTTCAGATGGTTCCATCTGAACCGATCAGGCTCTAGGCACGTGCTGCCGGAGCGTCGTCGGCCCACAGGTCACGCGGCAGCCCCAGCACCCGTTCGGCCAGCTTGTTGCGATGGATTTCGCTGGTGCCGCCGCCGATGGTCGCCGCTCGCGCCGACAGGTAGAGCCGGCCCCAGCGGCTGTTGGTCAGCGCCGCCGGCCCCATGACGTCCAGGGCCAGCTCGAACAGCCGCTTCTCCTCTTCCTGGCCCAGCAGCTTCTGGATCGACCCCTCGGCGCCCGGATCCTCGCCGGCCTGGATGCGCACCACACTGCGCATGCCGTTGAGCTTCAGGAGCTGCACGGTGATCCACGAGATGGCCGTGCGCCGGCGCAGGTCGTGATCGACGCCATCCTCCGTCTCCCGCTCCGCCAGCTTCTTCAGGATGTGGTCGATGACGTTGGCGTAGCTGGCGTGGGTGCCCAGGAAGTTGGTGAAGTGCTCGTGGGCCATGGAGGTCCGGTTGACCTTGGTCCAGCCCTCGTTCAGCGGCCCCACCACGTTCGTAAGGGGGATCCGCACGCCGTCGAAGAACAGCTGGTTGAAGTTGTGCCGCCCGCTGTTGAGCCGGATCGGATGGATGGTCAGGCCGTCGATCTTCAGCGGCATCACCACCGCGGTGATGCCCTGGTGCTTCGGATGCTGCGGGCCCGTGCGGACGAGCGCGTAGAGCCAGTCGGAGAAGTGGGCCGATGAGGTCCATATCTTGGTGCCGGTGATCACCATCTCGTCGCCTTCGATCACGCCCCGTGTGGTCAGGCCCGCCAGGTCCGATCCCGCTCCAGGTTCCGAGAAGGCGGTGGACCACAGCACGTCGGCCCGCCGCGTCGGCTCTAGCAGCTTCTTCTGCTCGGGCGAGCCGTGGCGGATCAAGGTCGGCGCCACGATGGTCAGGCCGCGGTTCCCAGGTAGCCGGGGCAGGCCGCGGGCGGTCAGCTCGGTGTGGTAGAGCACCTGCTGGGTGAAGGTCGCGTCGCGGCCACCGTATTCCGCCGGCCAATGGGTCCCAACCCAGCCGCCCTCGGCCATCTCCGCCTGCCAGGCGCGGCTGGCGCTCAGACCGCCCTTGTTCACCTCCGCAAGCCGCTCGGGCGTGGCGTGCTCGTCCAGCCAGGCGCGGAATTCGCCGATGAAGGTCTCGTCCTCGGGCGCCAGGTCGCTGGGCGCGATGGCCATCTTGGAAGCGCGCACGCCCTTGCGGGCGTCGTCAAGCAGGCCGTCGGCTGTGGCGGCGAGGTGGCGCTCGGGCGTCCCCAGCGCCTGCTGGCAGTGCTTGGCGCGGCGCTGCAGGAGATGCAGGTCGTGCTCCCAGGTGACGCCCATGGCGCCGTGGGTCTGCACCGCATCGTGCACAACGGTCACCGCAGCCTGGGTGGCCAGGGCCTTGGCGCTGCGGGCCGCGCGCACCTCGGGCCAGCCAGACGCCTGGGCCCTCACCGCGCCCCAGAGCGTCGAGCGCGCCGCCTCCACCGCCAGCAGGTCGTCGGCCAGCTTCTGCTTGATGGCCTGGAAGCGGCCGATCGGCTGGCCGAACTGCTTGCGGGTGCGCGCATGCTCGGCGGCCAGGTCGAGGCTGGCCTGGGCGGTCCCAAGCGCCTCGGCGGCCAGGATCACCCAGGCCATGGCCTCCACGCCCTCGACCGGAGCCTCGCCCAGCCGTGTCGCGGCGACCCCGCTGAAGGTCGCGTGCGTCATGGGACGGCTGCCGTCCAGGGTGTCCACCCGTTCGATCGCCACGTCGGCGGCGTCCACCGCCCACCAGCCCCCCGAGGCCGACACGATCAGCGTCTCCAGGCCGTCGCCGTCCAGGATGTCGGCGATCTCGCCCGAAAGCCTGCCCGCGCCGTCAGCCTGCAGCCCGTAGGCGAAACCCTTTCCGGCCGAGATGCAGACGCCGACCCGTCGCTCGCCGCCGGCCAGTTCCGTCGCCAGCGCGGAGGCGGCATCGCCCCCCATCGCCGCCAGCAGGTGCGCGGCCAAGTAGCTGGGCAGCAAGGGCGTGGGCGCCACGAAGTAGGACAGCAGCTCCGCCACCGCCGCCTCCTCCTCGAGCCCCAGGCCAACCCCGCCCAGCTCTTCAGGCAGCGAAAGACCCAGCAGCCCCTGCTCCGCCAGGAAGGCCCACAGCTCGGCGCCGGCGGCGCGGTCTCCCTGCAGGGCGGCGCGGGCCGCCCGCCGGTCGGTGAGCTTGCGCCTCAGGCCGGCGGTGATCGCTTCAATGTGAGCGTCCATGGGTGACCTCAAGAACTTTGCGGCCGGACCTTAGAGACGCGCGGCGGAATTGGCTTAGGCCATGGTCCGTTGGAGCTAGGGGCGCGAGGCCTAAACCCAACTCCGGCGCCGGATCATTGCGTGACCGGCGCGCCCTCGCTCGAGCGGTTCAGGCCGCGGGCCGCCAGGAAGTAGTGCACACCCGCCCAGGCCTTGGGAATCAACGCCACCAGCAACGCCACCCGCAGCGAATTGGCAGAGCCCGCGGCGATCAGCCAGTCGCTCATCATGCCCACCACCAGAGGCCCCACCGCGGCCCCTACCCCGCTCAGCGCGAACAGGTAGATGGCGGTGGTCTTGGCGTGCATGCGCGGCTCGGCAAGGGACTGCATGGTGGTGAAGGCGGCGGCGACATAGAAGTGCGAGGTCATGGTGGCGACGCCCAGCATCGCCACGAAGACCCAGTAGCTGTGCGAGCTCAGGGCGATGAAGAAACAGGGTGCCGAGGCCAGCATGCCTAGGCCGGCGAACACCAGGGCGTCGCTGGGACGCCGGCGCCGCAGCCGGTCGGCGACCTGGCCGCCGATGAGCGTGCCCACGATGCCGGTGACGCCCATGCACAGGCCGTAGGTTAGGCCGACCTGCGCTGAATCCAGACCGAATGTGCGGATGGCGTAGGACGGGGCGAAGGCCTGCAGGCCCGCGCTGGTGATCGCCTGCAATATGCCCGCGATCATCAGGTGCCTGAAGGTCGGGTGCTTTACCAGCCGGCGAAGCGTCTCCATGAGCGTCGCCGGCGCCGTGCCCGCGGCCGTGGCGGTGGGCGGCGGCTGGGCGCGTTTGGGCTCCCTGACTGTGAAGATGATCAACACGGTGAGCAGCAATCCCGGCGCGCCCAGCAGGATCATGGCCATCCGCCAATTGGCCATCTCGTTGATCAATCCGCCCAGGCCCAGCCCCAGCACGATCCCCGTCGCCGAGGCGGAGTGGAAGATGCTCATGGCGCGGGCGCGGAAACGCGGCGTGAAATAGTCGGCGATCATCGAATGCGACGCTGGGATGCAGCCGGCCTCGCCGATCGCCACCCCTATGCGCGAGGCCGACAGCTGCAGGAAGTTCTGCGACAGGCCGCCGAGCGCCGTCACCCCGCTCCAGGTGAATACCGAGCCGGCGATCAGCCACTTGCGCGAATAGCGGTCCGCTATGCTGGCGATCGGGAAGGCCATCGTGCAGTAGACCAGGGAGAACATCGCCCCGGTGAGCAGGCCCAGCTGGGTGTCGCTCAGCGACAGGTCGGCCTTGATGGATTCCGTCAGGATGAACGGCAGCTGGCGGTCCAGGTAGCTCAGCGTATAGGCCAGCGCCAGGATCACCGAGACGTACCAGACATAGGCGCCCGGCTTTGCGCTGACCATGGATTCTCGCTCCCCGTTCACGCCCTATTTGGACTGTCCGACGTCCCGAAGTCCAATGCGACGCCGGCCAGACGGCTTGTCAGCCGGACATGGCCGCCGCCCGCCGCTGGGCCCGCCGCAGGCCCAGGCCGGCGATGAAGTAGTGGGCCGCGGACCATAGCATCGGGATCGCCAGGATCGACAGCGCGGTCTGCAGCGACGCTTGCGGACCCTTGTCGGCCATGGCGTCGCTCATCATTCCGGTGAAGATCGGCCCCAGCGTCATGCCCAGGCCGCTGACGAACAGGAGATAGAGCGCGATGGCCGTCGCATGGGTGTTGGGCTTCATCAGCGATAGCATGGTCGAGTAGATCGGCCCGTTGTTCATCTGGGTCAGCAGCTGGAACAGGAAGAACAGGGCGAGGAAGGCGCCATAGCTCTTCATGGTCACCGCCACCGCAATGCAGGGCATGGCCAGGCCCACGCCGGCGCCCACCAGGACCACGGCTGACCAGGGCGCGCGCTGGCGCAGCCAGTCGCCGGCGAAACCGCCGATCATGGTGCCCACGAAGCCGCCCGCCGCCGAGGTCAGACCGTAGGTGAGGCCGACCTCGGCTGTGCCCATGTGGAAGGTGCGGATGACGTGCGAGGGCAGGAAGGCCTGCATGCCGCCGTTGGCCAGACTGGCCAGGGCCGCGCCCACCAGCATGTGGACCAGCGGCGCCAGGCGCACCATCTGGCCGATCACCTGGAATGGGGATGGGCCGCGCTCGCCGGCTGCGCGTTCACGGGCGTCGGCGCGCGGCGGCTCGCGCAGCACGAACATCACCAGCAGGGTTACCAGTATGCCCGGCGCGCCGAGCAGGAACATGGCCGTGCGCCAACTTGTCACCTCGTTGATCCAGCCGCCGAGCGACATGCCGATCACGATGCCGAATTGCGAACCTAGGAAATAAAGCGCGATGGCCCGGGACCGATAGCTGTTCGGGAAGTGGTCGCCGATGATCGA
>CANJKG010000062.1 GCA_947474775.1 Caulobacteraceae bacterium
GAGGTCGAAGAGATCCTTGACGTTCTGGTGGAGGACGGCCTGAAGGTCGGTGTCGCTGAGGCCCCTGGTCTGCTCGCGCAGCAGGGCGTGGCTCCAGGGCCAGGTGGCGTCGCCGTGGGGATAGTCGTTGGCCCACATCAGACGCTTCGGGTTCATCATCTCGATGGTGCGGAAGGCCGTCAGGTCGTCCTGGAAGGTCAGCCAGACGTTCTCGCGGAAATAGTGGCTGGGGAGCTCCTTCAGGGGCGGCGCCTTCTGCCAGTAGCGGTGGCGCAGGTACATGTGGTCCATCCGGTACATGTAGTGCGGGGCCCATCCGGCGTCGGCCTCCACGCAGACCAGCTTAAGGTCCGGGAAGCGGTCGAATACGGCGCCGAAGATGAACATGCCGATGATGTCCTGGTTGTCGCGGATGACGGAGTGCCAGGCGTTGATCTGCTGCTTGCCACGGACCCGGCTCCAGGTGTTGGTCCCGGGCTTGCGGCTGCCGAAGGTATGGAAGCAGATGGGCATGTCCATCTCGACGCAGGCCGCCCACAGCGGGTCGAAGACCTCGTCGTCATAGTCCTCCTCCAGGTGGGAATAGCCAGGCATGTAGACGCCCTTGAAACCCATGTCCTTGAACCGGCGGAGATCGGCGATGGCGGCGTCGACGTTGAGGATGGCCAGCTCGCCGAGGCCGAACAGGCGGTCGGGCGCCACCGAGCAGAAGTCGGCCAGCCAGCGGTTGTAGGCCCACACGCAGGCGTTCATCAGTTCCGGGTCGGGCATGTGCGACAGGGTCATGCCGACGGTGGGGAAGATCACCTCGGCGATCACCCCGTCCACGTCCTGGGCCTCCAGCCGCGCGCGGGGATCCCAGCCGCCACGTTGCAGGTCCTGGAACTCGGCGTCCTTGGCGTGGAGGTCCTTGGGGTCGCGGCCGGCGGCGGCCACGCCGGCCAGGCCGATGCCGCGGGGGACGCCTTCGAGCATGTAGGTGACACCCTTCTCGGTCATCACCGTGTGCGGCGCCCGGTCGCGGAACTTGGGCTCGATGTGGTTGATGAAGAGGTCCGGCGGCTCGCAGATGTGGGAGTCCGCGGAGATCGGGCGGAAGCGGGCGATCTCGGGCTTCGGACCCTTGCTGTCCGGCGCGTCGCGCAGGTCGTCGAGATCCATGCCGGTCCTCCTTGAATCTCTCGCGGCGCGGATCGCCGTTCTGGACCCGATTAGGCCATGAGGAGCACCCCATCGTCACGCGCTTTACGTCGTCAGCGGAAGCAGTCGTCAGTGGCCGTGGCGCGCGGTCGTGCCTAAGCTGCGCACGAAGACGGAGGGACCTCATGGCGCGCTACGACAGCATCCTGGAGACCATCGGCCGTACGCCGGTGGTCCGCATCAACCGGCTGGGCCCGGAGGGCGTCAACCTGTGGGTCAAGGTGGAGGCCTTCAACCCGCTGGGCTCGGTGAAGGACCGCCTGGCGCTGGGGGTCATCGAGGCGGCCGAGGCGTCGGGCGAGCTGAAGCCCGGCCAGACGGTGGTGGAGGCCACCAGCGGCAACACCGGCATCGGCCTGGCCATGGTCTGCGCAGCCAAGGGCTATCCCCTGGTGCTGCTGATGCCCGAGACCTTCAGCATCGAGCGGCGCAAGCTGATGCGGTTCCTGGGCGCCAAGCTCGTGATCACGCCGGCCGCCCTGCGCGCCAAGGGGATGGTGGACAAGACCAAGGAGCTGGCGGCCAAGCACGGCTGGTACTTCACCCGCCAGTTCGAGAACCAGGCCAATCCGGACATGCACGCCAAGACCACCGCGCGCGAGATCCTGGCCGATTTCGCCGACATCGGCCTGGACTACTGGGTCACCGGATACGGCACCGGCGGCACGCTGAACGGCGTCTCGCGGGTGCTGGCCAAGGAAAGCCCGAAGACCAAGGTGGTGGTCTGCGAGCCGGAGGACGCGCCCCTGCTGGGGAGCGGCCAGGTTCAGGACTACAACGAGGACGGCACCCCGGCCGTGCCGCACCCGGCCTGGAAGCCGCACCCGATGCAGGGCTGGACGCCGGACTTCATCCCGCACCTGACCAGCGAGGTGGACCGCAAGCTGATCCACAGGATCGTGACCATCCCGGGCCCCGAGGGCATCGCCACCAGCCGCCAGCTGGCCGCCAAGGAAGGTGTGTTCGTGGGGATCACGGCCGGCGCCACCTTCGCCGGCGCGCTGAAGGTCGCCGCCGAGGCGCCCAAGGGCTCGAACATCCTGGCCATGCTGCCGGACACCGCCGAGCGCTACCTGTCGACGCCGCTGTTCGCCGATACGGGTGTGGACATGAGCGAGGAGGAACAGGCGATCTTCGACTCCACCCCGCTGGGCCGGGCGACGGCCTGATCCATGGCGAGCGAGCGTGAGGGCGGGCCCGGCAGGGGCCTCTTCGATCTGTCCGGCAAGGCGGCGCTGGTCACCGGCGGCAACAGCGGGCTGGGGCTGGGGTTCGCCCGCGGGCTGGCCCGGCAGGGGGCGGACCTGATGCTGTGGGCGCGCGACGCGGCGAAGAACGAACGGGCCGCCGAGGAGCTCAGGGCGTTTGGCGGCCGGGTGTTGACCGAGGTGGTGGACGTGGCCTCCGAGGCGGCGGTCACCCGGGGGATGGAAGCGGCGGTGGCCAAGCTGGGCCGGCTGGACTGCGTGATCGCCAACGCCGGGATATCCTCGCGGGCGTCGTCGGTGCTGGAACTGGAGACCAAGGCCTATCACGACCTGCTGGACGTGAACCTGCACGGGGCCTTCTACACCCTGCGGGAGGGCGCGCGGCACATGGTGGCCCGGGCCAAGGCGGGCGACCCGGGGGGCTCGTTGATCGTCTGCGGCAGCCTGACGGTGTTCAGGGGCGTGCCCGGGCTCACCCACTACGGGGCGGCGAAGGGGGCGCTGGCCTCGATCGTGAAGAACATGGCCATGGAGCTGGGGCGCTATGGGGTGCGGGTGAACATGGTGGCCCCAGGGAAGATCAAGACCGACCTGTCGCGCGGCAAGCCCTCGCCCAATGACCAGGTGTTCCTCGACCGGACGCCTATCCCGCGGCACGGCTATCCGGAGGACTTCGAGGGGATCATCGCCTACCTGGCCAGCGACGCGGCCAGCTTCCACACCGGCGACATCATCACCATCGACGGCGGCTGGATGGCCGCGATGTTCTAGGAGCACGAGGCGATCAGACGGAATCGTCTGATCGTTGAATCGTGTTCGACAATCAGAGGCCTAGGGCCTGATCGGTTCCTGGGCCAGGACCGCCCGGGCATAGGCCTTGCGGCCCCAGATCATCAGGGCGGCGGCCACGATCGAGGCCATGGTGACGCTGGCCACGATGGAGGGGCCGAGCGCGTCGCGGCTCTTGAAGACGTGCTCGGCGAAGAAGCCGGCCGACACCGGGCCAGCGCCCAGTCCGATGACGCCCGCCACCACCAGCTTGATGCCGGTGAGCCGCCCGCGCAGGTGGGCGGGGGCGGCGAGTTGCAGCGCCGACATGTTGGCGCCGAAGGCGGCCAGCGACAGGTGGCTTAGCAGGTAGAAGACGATGGTCACCGCCGGGATCTGCACCAAGTAGCCGATGGCCGTGAACGGAACGCCCAGGACCACCAGCGGGATGAACACCCGGTAGACCCCGTCCAGATGACCCTTCCGCCGCAGGCGGTCGGCGACCACGCCCCAGAGCGGGTTGCCGGCCATGCTGACGACCATACCCAGCGCGGTGGCGGCGCCGATCACGGTGTTGCTCCATCCGTAGGTCCGCCCGAAATAGGGCGCCGACCAGGCGAACAGGGTGTAGGCGCTGAGCGACATGGTCGAGGTCGCGAGCGTGTAGGTGACGAAGAAGAACCAGTGGTCGCGAAAGTAGCCGGCCATGGTCTGGCGGCCCTCCGTCAGTGTGGTCTCCGTCGCCTGCTTGAGGGTCCTCGCGACCCTGGCGACCTTGGGCTCGGCCAGGCCCCAGGCCAGGAAGGCCAGCGCCACGCCGGGCAGGCCGGTGACCAGGAAGGTGGCCTGCCAGGGCGCGATCAGCCCCAGGATCGGGACCCGGATGTCGCCCGCCGCCACCAGGGTGTCGATGAGCATGCCGCCCACGAGGTTGGCCAGGAAGCCGCCGACATTGGCGCCCGCGTAGAACAGGCCGATGGCGCCGGAGACCTTGTCGCGCGGGAAGATCGCGGCCAGCAGCGGCAGGGCGGCCGGGATCAGCGCGGCCTCCCCGAAGCCCACGCCGGCGCGGGCGAAGGCCATGGTGGTGAAGGACGTCGCCAGGCCCGAGGCCGCGGCGGCCATCGACCAGAGCAGCACGCCCCCGAACAGGACGCCACGGCGCGAGTAGCGGTCCACCAGCCAGCCGACGAACAGCACGTTCAGCGAATAGGGGATGGAATAGGCGAACCCCTGCAGGATCCCGAGCTGGGTGTCGCCGAAGTCCAGGGACTCGCCCAGCATGTTGGCCAGCAGGGAGAAGATCTGCTTGTCCAGGAAGAACAGCATGTAGAACACGGTGAGGATGACCAGCGACAGCTTGGCCCGCAGGGTCACCCGGTCGCCGGACGCCGTCCCTGGCTCAGGCGGTTCGGCGGGCGTCGGCATCGGGCGTTCCTTCCTGGAGCGGGCTCAGCTGGCCGCGACCAGGCCCGAGGCGGCCAGAAGCATGGCGAGCGACCGCAGACCCGTCCCCACCCGACGCCTCCTCGAACATAACGCGGAGCACTGTGCCCAAACTCAGCGGTGCAAAGCAATCGCCTGCAACCGTTAAGCTCGCCCCGCATTGAGGGAGCGAACAAGGAGCGACCTCAATGAACGGCGTGGGAATCATCGGCGCGATCATCATCGGCATCCTGGCGGGCTGGCTCGCCGAGAAGCTGCTGAAGCGCAATCACGGCCTGCTGACCAACCTGGTCGTGGGCGTGGTGGGCGCGCTGCTGGGCGGGTTCCTGGCGGGCCTGCTGGGCATCAACTTTGGCGGCTTCGTCGGCAGCCTGATGATCTCGACCCTGGGCGCGATCCTGCTTCTGGTGATCGTGAGCGCCGTCAGGCGCCGCGCTTAGCGCCGGCGACCCCCCGGGCGCGCTGCGCCGGCTTGGGGCCGGGCGCGCTCGAACAGCGGCGCGGACGTCGGTTGTGGGGGAGCAGACAGGACCATGGAACCTCTCGACCAGCTTCGCCGTGCACCAACGCCCACGGTGCGGCTAGGTGCCCTATCGGCAAAGCTAACAGCGTTCGCCTAGAACGATACGAAGGCCGATTCAGGACAGGAGCGCCGGGCTTTGGCGAGGGACGACGAAGCTGGCGCAGAGCGCACGGTGGGCATGCGCCTGAGCGACGAAGACTACCGCGCGCTGGGCGAATTCCGACACGCCATGCGGGTGTTTCTGGCGTTCAACGCCGAGGGGGCGCGCGCCCAGGGCGTCACCTCCCAGCAGCACCAGGCCCTGCTCGCCATCCGCAGCCACCAGGGCGAGGAGGCTCTGGCGATCGGTGAGCTGGCCGACAGCCTGCTGATCAAGAACCACAGCGCCATCGGGCTGGTCTCCCGCCTGGTGGAGCGCGGCCTGGTGACCCGCATGGAATCCGGTCGGGACCGGCGCCGCGTGCTGGTGAACCTCACGCCCGCGGGCGCCGAGGCGCTGGAGATCATCTCGATCCGCAACCTGGGGCAACTGAGCCGCACCTCGGAGATCCTGGGCGGCATCCTGGAGACCACCCGCAAGCTGGCCGCCAGCGGGGCATGGAGCCAGCAGCCGGCCGGGTGCGAATAGGCCGCGCGCAAGCTGACTTGTCGGCCGAAGCGGCGCATATAGCCCCATCGGATCTCCGAAGGGACGTGTACGACAGGCCATGAAGCAGTTCCTGATCACGGCGGCCGGTGTGTTCGCGGGCCTGATGATCTTCCTGATCGGCGTTCCCTTCATCCTGATCTCGCTGGCCGCCGCTGCGGCGGGGCCGGAGCCGGTCCCGGCCAAGTCGGTGCTGGAACTGGACCTGCGCGATCCGCTGACCGACCAGTCGCCGCACGGCCCGTTCGCCGGCCTGGGCCGCCGGTCGAACTCGGTGATGTCGATCATCGAGGGACTGCGCCGGGCCGAGAAGGACGACCGGGTGAAGGGGGTGCTGATCCGCCTGCCCGAGGATGGCATCGAACCAGGCGCCGCCGACGAGCTGCGCCAGGCGATCAAGCATTTCCGGGCGGCCGGCAAGCCGGTCTACGCCCACAGCCAGGGCCTCTATCCGGCCGGCGTGATCACCTCGACCTACATGGTCGGCGCGGCGGCGGACCAGCTGTGGATGCAGCCCGGCGCCTCGTTCCAGGTGACAGGACTGGCCAGCGAGGACGTGTTCTTCAAGCGGCTGTTCGACAAGTTCGGGATCAAGGCCGACTACGAACAGCGCAAGGAATACAAGAACGCGGTCAACGGCTACCTCTACTCGGACTACACGCCTGCGCACCGTGAGGCGCAGCTCTCCTGGATGGGCTCGATCTACGAGACCGCGCTGAGCTCGGCGGCGGGTGACCGCAAGCAGGATGTGGCGGCGCTGCGAACCACGCTGGAAGCCGGGCCCTATCTCGCCGAGGACGCCCAGAAGCTGAAGCTGATCGATCGCCTGGGGCAGGTGCGCCAGGCCCAGCAGGCGCTGCTGACCCAGGCCGGCGACGGGGCGGAGATGGTGGACTTCCAGGACTTCACCCGGGATTCCGAGGATAACGATAGCAACGGGCCCACCATCGCGCTGATCGAGGCCGAAGGGCCCATCGTCACCGGCCGCGACAAGGGCTCCAACCCGTTCACCGGCGGCTCCACCATCTATTCGGACGAGATGGCCGACGCGATCCTGAAGGCGACCAAGTCCGAGCGGGTGAAGGCCATCGTCATCCGCCTGAACTCGCCGGGCGGATCGGACACCGCCTCGGAGCAGATCCTCGACGCGGTCCGCGTGGCAAAGGCGAAGAACAAGCCGGTGGTGATCTCCATGGGCACCTATGCGGCCTCCGGCGGCTACTGGATCTCCTCGGAGGCCTCAGCCATCGTGGCGCAGCCCTCTACGTTGACCGGCTCGATCGGGGTGTTCGGCGGCAAGTTCGCGGTGGGGCCGGCGCTTGCGCGCTATGGCGTCGACCTTCGGCAGGCGGGCGTGGGCGGCGACTATGCGGGCGCGTTCGGCGCGGGCCAGGAATTCACCCCGGCCCAGCGGGCGGCCTTCGCCGGCTGGATGGACCGCATCTACGAGGGTTTCGTCGCCCGTGTCGCGCGTGGCCGCAAGCTGCCGGTGGAGCGGGTGCGCGAGATCGCCAAGGGCAGGGTCTGGACCGGCGCCCAAGCCAAGACGCTCGGGCTGGTGGACGAGGTCGGCGGCCTCTACCAGGCGGTGGAGAAGGCCAAGGCCCTGGCCGGGATCAAGGGCGACATCACGCTTCGGCGGATGACGCCCAGCGATTCACCGCTGGAGGCCATCGAGAAGGCGCTGGGAGTCTCGGCCATGTCGGCGAAGACGCTGGCGGCGGCGGCCTGGGTGTTCGGCGACCCGCGCGCCCAGGGTCTGCTGGACGAGATCGGCCGCGCGCGGCTGAGCGCCGAGGGCCAGGGGACGGTGCTGGCGCCCCTCAGCCTGCATTGAGCGCCTAGCGGGAACGGGGCGGGAGCCAGAACGCCACTTCCCGGCGGCCGTAGTCCAGCTCCACCGCGTCGAAGAGATTCATCAGGTCCGCGCCTAACAGGACGCTGGGTCGCCGGGTCAGGTCCCACTGCTGGAAGACGTGCAGGTCGGCGAACACGGTGGGCAGGCGTGTCACGCTGAGCCCGCCCACCTTCAGCAGCGGCATGGCCGCGACGTCGCCTTGGGCGGTCTGGCCGGTGGCGCTGAACACGGCGGTCACGAACCGCTGCTCGCGCGGGTCCTGGGTCGCGCCCAGCACCAGCCGCCTGAGCGCCAGATTGCCGACGGTTCGCTGCGAGCCGGAATCCAGGATGGCCGTCACCGCCCGGCCTTCCGCCTCGGCGCCGATGATGATCAGCTGGCCAAAGCGGTAGCGGGCGGGAACCACCACCCGCGCGCCTCGCGGGCGCTCATCGTCGCTGCGGTCGGTTCGGGTGTCGGAGACGTCGAACGGGCCGGTTCCCGCCGATCTGAGCCGCAGCCGGCGTCGCCGGAAATCGAGCATCGCGCGCCGGCCGCGCAGCGCATCCATGCCCAGCAGGCCCTCGACGCCCAGCCGCGAGCGGGGCAGGACGGGGACCTGGAGGTCCCGCAGGGTGACGGCGTCCACGCCCAGGGACGGCAGGCGGACCAGGGGCGCGGGCTCGGCGCCGGCTATGCCGTGCACGGTGGCCACGCCCGCATCCGGCAGGGCCAGGTCGCGGGCCAGCTCCTCGCACACCACCGTCCGGTTGGCGCCCGTGTCGACCACGAAGGTGAACGGTCCGGCGGCGCCGATCCGCACCGGCGCGGTGATCCGTCCCGCGAGGTCCGTGGCGGTGACCACCTGCGCCTCGTCTAACGCCGGCGAGACCCCGCACAGGCCCATGGCGCCCAGCAGGACGCGACGCCGATCAGGATATTGCAGCCTGACGCCGACCATGGACCACCCTCCCGCCCACGGCGCGCGCCGCCAAGAAAAAAGGTGGCGGGTCGCCCCGCCACCTTCATCCAGAAACCGACCGTTGGATCTAGAAGGTCGCCGTGAAGCCCATGAACAGCTTGCGGCCGAGCAGGTCGTAGATCGTGTAGGTGTTCGGCGAACCGGTGCGGGAGATCCGGTTGTCCATCAGCGGCGGATCCTTGTCGAAGACGTTGTTCACGCCCGCGCGCACCGCGAACTGATCGTTGATGTGCCACAGCGCCGACAGATCAACATAGTTGCGATCCGGCAGTACGTGGTTGAAGGCGTTGACGGTCCCGCGGCCGATTGTGGGCTCGTTGGTGTCGACCTCGTTCTTGGATTCGCCGATGTGGCGCCAGGTGACGCCGACGTCGACGTCCCAGGGCGACCGCCAGTCCGCCCGCAGGCTGTGGCGCCACTTCGGGAAGGCCGTGCCGCAGGTCAGGCCGAACAGGCCAGCGCAGTCGTAGTACTTGTCCCCCGGCAGCGGTTGGACGGAGGCGTCCAGCATGTAGCTACCCGACAGGTTGAGCGAGACGCCGCCCATGTTGTCCAGGCCCCAGTCCTCCAGTGGCAGGGCGTAGATGAGCTGGATGTCCACGCCCTTGTTGCGAGTCGAGGCGACGTTGGCGTTGCGTCCGTCAATATAGCCGCCGGCGCCCACGCTGGTGCCGAAGATGCTGCCGTTCGGCGCCCGGACGATGCCCGAGCAGAAGACGAGCTGGCCTTCCAGGCACCGGTTATAGGTGATCGTCAGCGGGATGTTGGTGATCTGATCCTTCATCTTGATGTCGTAGTAGTCGAGGCTCAACGTCAGGCCCCTGACCTTGTTCGGGCGGGCGGTGAAGCCGATGGTGAAGGTGTCAGCGGATTCCGGCCGTAGCCCGGTGTTTCCGCCGTTGAGCACCGCGCACTGGCCGGAGGGGCAGTTCGGCGTCACTTGGAATTGCGCCTGGGTAATGCCGGTGTTCAGGCATTGGGCAAGGGTGGCCGGCGCGCGGGAGCCCGCCGCACAGCGGTCGTCGCCCACCTGGCTGGTGTTGGTGACCGACTGAGGACGGTAGAGTTCCAAGATCGAGGCCGCGCGGATGGCTTTGGCGTAGGCGCCGCGGAAGCGGAACCCTTCGACCGGGGCGTAGTAGCCGCCGACCTTCCACGTCTTGGCGTTGATGCCCGTGGAGTAGTCCGAATAACGGGCGGCGACTTCCAGGGTCAGTTCCTCGACCAGGGGCTGGCGGGCGACGATGGGGATGCGCGCCTCGCCGTAGCCTTCGGTCACGCTCAGGCTGTTGTCGACAGCCACCGAAGCGCCGCCAGCGCCGGAGAGGTCGCCGGACAGGTTGGCCGCGTCAGGCGCGAACTCCAGGTGATCGCGGCGGTTGTGGAAGCCGAAGGCCACGCCCACGCCGTCCTCCGCCCACGGTGACTTGACGCCGTAGTCGCCCAGATCGCCGGTGACGGTGCCCTCGACGATCCGCTCGTCGATGGAGCCCTTGTTGCTGCCAGTGATGTCCAGGTAGTTCAGCGCCGCCGTGGTCACGCCGCCGTCCTGGAAGATGTTGTAGGGGACACAGCTGCCGCCGGAGATGCAGGCCGGCGTGCCCGCCGCGTTGCGGCGGACCTGCAGGGCGTTGGCGACGCGCGACACCGCCAGGTAGTTCTCCGAGGTCTGGAAGAAGCCGGTCGTGTAGTAGGAGGCGTTCACGTCGTACTTCCACGAGCCGGTGATCACGCCGCGGGCGCCGAACACGAACCGGTAGTTGGTGTGCTCATAGTTCTGCAGGCGGCCGCCGCCTTCGATGTTGCGCCGGCCGATCTGCAGCAGCTTGAAAGCGCCTGAGGAAATGTCCGCGGGGGTGCAGCCCAGGGCGCCCTGCTGCTGCGCGCTCAGGAACGGGTTGTCGCAGTTGACGTTGTAGCCGCCGCCCACGGCGCCGGTGCCCTGGAACAGGCCCGACGGGGCGATCTGCACCTTCGAGCGGTCGAACATGAACATGAAGTCCGAATAAAGCTCGATGTTCTCGTTCACGTCGTAACGGGCGAAGAAGCCGGCGTTGTAGCGGGTCTGCTGCTGGATCAGGTAGGCGTAGTCGTTGGAGTTGAAGAACGGCACCGGCGTGGTGCGGGCGTTCCCGTCCCAGGGCTGGAAGGTGTTGCCCACCACCGCGACCTGGTTCGGGTTGCCCGGCAGGTTGAAGCGCGCGCCGCTGGCGAAGATCCACTGGTTGGAGTTGGTGGCGCCGGCGCAGGCCGCCACGGCGCCGGCTGGCACCATCTGGCAGGCCGAGTAGTCGCGCTTGTTCTGCTCCACGGGATCCTGGTCGTGGTAGGTGGCGTAGACGGTGACGTTGCCCCGGTCCTCCGGCGCGTTGACACCGAACACGATGGACAGGTCGCGGCTCTTGCCGTCCCACCGGGTCTCGCTCGGCTGGGCGATCTGGCGTCCCGGCAGCAGATTGTTGACCAGGTCGTTCTGCTGGTTGTGCTGATAGACGCCCCACTGGGCGTTCATCTCCACGCCCTCGAAGTTGCGCTTCATGATGAAGTTCACGACGCCGGCGATGGCGTCCGAGCCGTAGGTCGCCGACGCGCCGCCGGTCAGCACTTCGATGCGCTCGATCAGCGCGGCCGGAATCTGGTTGATATCCGGGGCGGGGTTGGTGTTGCCGGTGTTCGGGTCGCCGATGCCCAGGCGACGGCTATCCACCAACACCAGGGTGCGGGTCTGGCCGAGGCCGCGGAGATCGACCGTGGCGACACCGCCCGGACCGCTGAGCGGGTTGGACGTCGAGCCGATGCTGTTGGCCGCGTTCTGGAACACCTGCGGAAGCTGGTTCAGCACCTCGGCGGCGTTGGTGCGGCCTCCCGTCAGGATCTCTCCGGCGCCAACCACCTGGACCGGGCTCACGCTGGTGAGGTTGGGCTGCGGAATGCGCGAGCCGGTGACCACCACCTCCTCCACCGCCGTGTCTCCCTGGGCGAAGGCAGGCCCGGCGGCCAGGGCGAGCAGCATTGCGCCGCAGATCGTCGAGGAGGCCATCAGGCGCTCCCGCATGGTTTGGTTTTTCAAGATTCATCCTCCGGCCCGGGGATGTAACAACGACACCCACCCGGCCCCAATTCAGCCAAAAATGCCCCGGGCCAAGGACCCAAGTTGCCCTGAGTTACGGAGGGGAGGTTGTGTCGGTCAACGAACATTACGCACGGGTAATGTTACAGCCACCAACCTGTCACATTCTGGACACAGGTGACGTAACGTCATGGAACCGGACATGGAATGGCGCGTTATCGCCGGCTGTCTTTGATGCAGAGGTACCGGGAACGGTGGTGGTCGATGATGTTGTCGACCCAGCCCGTGATCCGCGGATTCACCAGCGCCTTGTTCACGTAGAAGAAGGTCGGCGCCACGGTGGCGTCGTCGAGCATGACGGTCTCGGCCTGGGCGAGGTAGTCGGCGCGGACCTTGGCGTCGGGCTCGTTGTCCGCCTTGGCGATCAGGGCGTCGAAGACCGGATTCTTGTAGTCGCCATAGTTCTGCGCGCCGGTGGAGGACTGCTGCAGGTAGAGGAAGCTCAGCGCATCGTTGAAATCGGCGATCCACGCCGCGTCCGCCACCTGGAAGTCGCGGTTACGGTACGAAGCGTAGGCGATCTGGGTCTCGTTCTGCGCCAGGCTGGCGTCGACGCCGATCTGCTTCCAGTCCGCCTGGATGGCCGGCATGACGAGCGTGGGATCGGGCGTGTTGCGGTGCTTGATCTCGATCCTGAGCGGATTTCGGGGTCCGTAGCCGGCCGCGGCCAGCAGGCGACGCGCCTCGGCCTGACGCTTCTCGAAGGACCAACTGGCCCACGCCGGGGCCTTCGCGGCCTGGTAGTTTGCCACCCCCGGCGGCACGAAGGTGTAGGCCGGCACCTGGCCGCCGCGCATCAGCTTCTGGGTGATGAAATCGCGGTCTATGGCCATGCTGAGCGCCTGGCGGACGCGCCTGTCCTTCAGCGCCGGCACGTTGTTGTTGAAGGCCAGATAGGCCACCCCAAGCCAGACGTGGGTGCGCACGTAGCCCGGCATCTCCTTGCGGAGGTAGGCGATGCGATTGGACTGAATGTCGGCGTTGGAATCCAGTTCGCCGCTGGCCACCCGGCGTTCTGCGCTGATCGCGTCGTTGGTGGGGTAGTAGTAGAGCTCGTCGGCGCAGACCTTATCGGCTTCGTAGAAGCGCGGGTTCTTGACGGCCTTGACGTGATCGCCCAGCCGCCAGGCCACGATGCGGAACGGCCCGTTGCCGACGAAATGCTCCGGCTTGCTCCAGGCGTCGCCCCATTTCTCCACGGCATGCCTGGGCACCGGGAACATGGTGTAGTGCTTGGCGAGCTCGGGCAGGTAGGGCGCCGGATGCTCCAGGGTGATCTCCAGGATCCTTGGCGAGAGCGCCCGCACACCGAGGGTCTCGGGCCTGGCCTTGCCCTCGTTGACCGCCTGGCTGCCCTTGATGAGGTAGAGCAACGAGGCGTACTCGGAGGCGGTCTCCGGCAACAGGATGCGTCGGAGCGAGAACACGAAATCGTCGGCCGTCACCGGAACGCCGTCCGACCAGACCGCGTCGCGCAGGTAGAACCGCCAGACCAGGCCGTCGGGGCTGGTGTCCCAACGCTCGGCCATGCCTGGAACCGTGCGGCCGGCGGGATCGTCCTGGGTGAGCCCCATGATGGAGTCGGAGAGGATGCGGTCCTCCCAGGTGCCGGTGGTCTTGTGGGGGTCGAGCGAGATCGGCTCGGAGCCATTGCCCAGATGCAGGCAAACCTTTCCCGCCGGACAGGGCGGACGGGAGGGGGCGTTCTGGCCGCAACCCTCCAGCAGGACCACCGCCAGCGGCAGGATCAGCAGATTGCGCAGCAGCCGGCCGACCGCTTCAATGGAGGACGCGAAGGACATGGATGTGATCCGATGACAGCTTTTCGGCGCCGGGCAAGCTTCGCCTTCAGCCTTTTTATCGCGGCCGCAGCGGCGACGGGCGCCCTGGCGGCCCCGGTGGCGGAGCGGACGCGGGCCGCCGTCCTGCAAAGCCTGACCGCGTGCCGGGGGATCGCGGAGGCCGCCGAACGCCTCGCCTGCTACGACAAGGCCGCCGCCTCCCTGGAGCAGGCCGAGGCCAAGGGCGAGGTGGTGGTGGTGGACCGGGAGCAGGCGCAGGCCGTGCGCCGCCAGGCCTTCGGCTTCGCCCTGCCCTCGCTGGCGTTGCTGGGCGGCGGCGCGGACGATGGGTCGGCCGACGAGGTGACGGCCAAGGCCGCCGCCGTCCGGCGCGGCCCCAGCGGCAAGTGGATCGTCCAGCTGGAGGACGGCGCGGTCTGGTCCCAGACCGACACCATGGAACTGCCGCGCGATCCCAAGGCCGGAATGGCGGTGACGATCCGCAAGGCGGCGCTGGGCGGCTTCATGCTGAGCGCGGGCGGCCAGCGCAGTTTCCGCGCACGCCGCGAGCGATAGATCAGCGGTCCTTCGGATCGATGGCGTCGCGCAGGCCGTCGCCGATGAAGTTGAAGCACATCAGGGTGACGAC
>CANJKG010000063.1 GCA_947474775.1 Caulobacteraceae bacterium
ACCCGGCCCACCGCGAACCTGTCGGCGTTCACCGTCTCCAGCTGCCAGCGGGTGATCTTGTGGACCGTACGGGGCACGTCGACCTTGAAGGTGTCGAAGACGTGCTTGACCAGGTACTCGTCCGGCACCGTGTAGTGGTCGTCGCGCCTGGACATCTGCGAGCCGAGCGTGAACGTCGAGGCCCACTCCTCGCTGTGCCGGTCGAACCGTGTCGGGCCGAAGGTGAGCAGGGTCTGCACCCGGGTCGGGTCCGCCGGGTGGAAGATCCGTCGCATCGGCGTGTCGTCGTCGTCGAGGTACTGGCTGAGGTCGGCCGAGAACCAGATGGTGTAGACGTCGGCCACCCCCGTCGCGCCCAGCATCCGCACGCCCAGCGCCGGGCCCACCGTCTTGCCGGCGTCCGCCCCGATCAGGTAGTCGCAGCGGATCTCCAGCTCCTCGTCCGCCGTCAGGTCCCGGACCAGGGCGGTCACGCCATCGTCGTCCTGGGTGAACGAGACCAGCTCGTGCCGGAACTTGATCGCCCCGGGCCGACGCGTCTCGACCAGGTCCACCAACACCGGTTCCAGCCGAATCTGCGGGATGTTGGTCGGGTGTGTCACGCCCTTGGCGTCGTAGATCGGGGTCAGCTCGCCGCCGCCCATGATGGGTCGGCACACATATTTGATGCGGTCGAGCGGGCCATCGCCGCCCAGCGAGGTCATCCAGCGGATGTGCTGCAGGTTCTCGCGCGGCGCCGCGCGGGCGTACACCGCCTCGGACATGCCGTGCTGCCGGAAGACCTCCATCGTCCTCTGGTTGATGTAGTGCGCCTTTGGCATGGGCGAAGTGCCGGCGTGACGCTCGACCGTGATGGTGTCCACGCCGAGATCCTGCAGGTAGCAGGTCATGGCGAGGCCCGCGCCGCCGGCGCCCACGATCAGGACCTGGGTGTTGACCTTACGCAACGGCGGAACCTTCCCCTGGCGCGGCGCCGGCCGCGCTGCGGGCGAACGGCAGGCCGCCGCCATTCTCATTGACCCTGGATTGCATTCCGCCCCCTCGCGGCCGGGCGGTCTAGGACGCGCGCGCCTTCATGAAATCGTCAGCGGCCTGCTGGTCGTAGGCCATGATCTGGGCCGCCGGCACGCCCTGGTCCACCTGGGCGGCCACCAGCTCGGGATCGACATAGTAGCCGAACAGGTTCTTCTGGAAGCTCGCCGAGGCGAGATAGGCCTTGGACTCATCCATGGTGGCGAAGCGGTCCACGAAGAACTCCACCCCGTTGCCGTCCGGATCCTCGTAATAGAACGACAGGGTCGGGCCGTGGTTGACGCATTCTACCGGCAGGCTCCCCAGGCCCTTCATCTTGCGGTACTGCGCCACCAGGTCGTCCAGCGATCCATAGGCGTAGGCCAGGTGCTTGAGCGGCGACTTCTGCCGCTCGGCCGGCGCCTCACCCGGCATCTGGGTGAAGGCGAACCGGTGGTGTTCCTCGTCGTAGGTGCAGATGGCGGCGCGTTCGTTCTGGGCCAGCACTTCAAGCTCGAAGGCGTCCTTGTACCAGGCGAACAGCCTGGGCATGTCGTAGGACTGCAGCACCGCATGGGCGAAGCGTAGCGGCTTCGGCATCGAGACTTCCTCACCTATTGCGGCCGGACGGTAGGCGCGCACTTGTCACCTGTCAAGCAACCGGCTCAGCCTTCCTCACGCCGCGCCTTTACCTCCTCGCGCTGGGCGAAGGCGACGTACCAGTCCAGCACGGCGGGATCGGCCATTGCGTCGCGGCTGGCGGCGGTCTCCGGCCTGGCGCCCATCACGATCTTGCGGATCGGCACCTCCATCTTCTTGCCGGTGAGGGTGTAGGGGATGGCCGGGGCGGCATGGATCTCGTCCGGAACGTGGCGCGGGCTGGCCTCGCGGCGCAGCGCCAGGGCCACTGCGTCGCGGACCTGCGGCGTGAACTCGGCCCCCAGCTCCATGGTCACGAACATCGGCATGTAATAGCCGCCGCCGGGCGTTTCGCAGCAGATCACCAGGCTGTCGGCCACGCCGTCGATCTCGTTGGCGATCCGGTAGATCTCGGCGGTGCCGATCCGCACCCCGAAGCGGTTGAGGGTGGAGTCCGCCCGGCCATAGATGTAGCAGCCGCCGCGCCGGTTGATCTTGATCAGGTCGCCATGCCGCCAGACCCCCGGGAACGTCGAGAAATAGGCCTCCCGGTACCGCGCCTTGTCCGGATCGTTCCAGAAGTAGAGCGGCATGGTCGGGAACGGCGTCGTCACCACCAGTTCGCCCACCTCGTCGATCAGCTCGACGCCCTCGTCGCTCCAGCTGTGGACGTCCATGCCCAGGACGCGCCCCTGGATCTCGCCGGCATGGACCGGACGGGTGGGTACGCCGCCCACCAGGGCGCCGCAGAGTTCCGTCCCGCCCGACGGCGAGGTGACCCAAAGCTCCGGCTTCACATCGGTGTAGAACCACTGGAAGACTTCAGGGGTGGACGGCGCGCCGCCGCACAGGATCGAGTCCAGCCGCGACAGGTCGACGATCTCGATGGGCCGCACCCCGGCCTTCTTCATGTTCTGGACCAGGGTCGGGCTGGCCCCGAATAGGGTCACGCCGGCCTCCGAGGCCATCCGCCAGAGCCGCTCCGGCCCCCCGTAGACGGGGCTGCCGTCATAGAGCACGGCGGCGCTGCCCACGATCAGCGACGACAGGACCGCGTTCCACATCATCCAGCCGGTGGTGGTGTAGAAGAACATGCAGCCGTCGGGGTGCATGTTCGAGTGCAGGTTCATCGACTTCAGGTGTTCGACCGTCATGCCCACGTGGCTGTGGACGATCGCCTTCGGCCGGCCGGTGGTGCCCGACGAATAGAGCACCCACAGCGGGTGATCGTGCGGCACGCGCTCGAACCGGAAGTCGTCGATGGAAGGCGCCGGCCCCGCCACCAGGTCGGCGAACCGGTGGACCTCCAGGCCGGGCAGGTCGGGGCCATGGCCCATGTAGTCCAGCCACACCGCCAGCTTCAGCGTCGGCAGGGCGCCGGCGATGGTCCGGATCATCTCGCGCCGGTCGAAGGCCTTGCCGTTGAAGCTGTAACCGTCGGCGAAGAAGGCGACCTTGGGCTCGATCTGCTCGAACCGCTCGATCACTGTGCGCGCCCCGAACTCCGGCGCGGCGGCCGACCACACCGCTCCGATCGCCACCGTCGCCAGCATGGCCACCGCCGTTTCCGGCACGTTTGGCATGTAGGACACCACCCGGTCGCCAGGCGCCACCCCAAGCCCCCTGAGTCGCGTGGCCAGCGCCCGCACCTGGGCCCCCAGCTCCTGCCAGCTCATCTGGGCCAGCGGCCGGGTCTCGGTGGAATGGTGGAACACCGTCTTGCCGGGCGCCGCCGCCCGCTCGTGCCGCAGCAGGTGCTCGGCATAGTTCACCCGCGCGCCCTCGAACCAGACCGCCCCCAGCATGGTCCCGTCGCCCGAAAGCGCCGAGGCGGGCTCGGCGTCCGACATCACCCCGTAGCAGTCCCAGATCGCCCGCCAGAACACGGCCGGCTCTCGCACCGACCAGCGCCAGAGATCCTCATAGTCGTCGAACCTCAGGCCCCTGTGCTCGCCCAGCCAGGCAATGAACTTCGGAAGGCCGGACCGCGCCAGGAAGGCCTCGCCCGGGGTCCACAGAAGCTCCCCCTCGGCGATAGGCGTGTCCGCCCCGGCTCTGTCGAGCGCCATCACGTTCCTCCGGCGGCGCGCCCGGCGCGCGCTCACGGTTCTATTATCAACGACTTGACATGCGTCAATCTGGCCCGGCCAACGAAGCCTCGCTGGCGGGCCCGGCGGGAGACTGTCCAGACCCGCTCTCATCCCATGAAAATAGTTAGTTAGAAGGACAGCACACGCACGCTGGGGTGCAGGACCATGTCACAGCTGGGAAGTGGCGACGTGCTCGGGTGAACCAATTGACCGATCAGGACGTGGCAAGAACCGGTGGAACGCCAGCCCGCCTCACCGGCAACGCGCCTGCCCGCGCTCGATCTCCTGGCCGATCACAGCGCCCAACCCCGCACCGATCACGGTTCCCAGCAGTTCAGAGCCGCCTGGCGCAATAATGTTGCCGAGTACGCCGCCTGCGATCGCGCCGACGACAAGCCCCGTCGTGCCGTCCGGCCGGCGGCAATAGTAGCGCCCGTCTGACCCACGGTAGATACGGTCGTTCGGGGTAAGGGCGCGCTCGCGGTAGCGGGGGCTCTCCCGGTAGTAGCGGCTGGCGTCGTACTGCCCTGAGGCGCCGGGGCGATCATGATCGTAGCGGTCCGGACGCGAGCCTGATCCGAAGCCGTCCATCGTTTCACATCCGCTGACCGACAAGGCCAGGGCCGCAATCATGAGGCTACGCATCGCTCGCTCTCCCGAGGTGAAGTCGCAGCTTATCGGGGGCCGGGGGGCTTGACCTTGATCGAGGTCAAGCCCCCGTTTGCCGACCGTGACAGATGACGCCCTCCCATCCACCTGCTTTCAAATCGAGATTTGATCTGCGGCAACGCGCCTAGGAATAAGAGGTGCGAGATTGAAACAGCAAATGAGCGTGCATTCTTGCGAGTGAAGCAAGTCTCACGACCTAAGAGGAGGAGGGGAAATGAAGCCCGTGACCGGCCCCCTTCCCGAGGTTGACCCGCCAACTTTCGCCGCGATGACTGAGGCGGTAGACGATGAATATAAGGCCCGCGCAACCTACTCGGCCGTAATCGCCAGATTTGGCCCGGTCCGCCCCTTTGTGAACATCGTCGAGGCAGAGGGGCGGCACGCCGGGGCGCTGGAGAACCTTTTCGAACGCTTCGGGCTGGAAAGGCCCGCGGACAACTGGGCGGGGCGGGTCGATGCCCCAGAGAGCGTGTCTGCGGCCTGCGCCGCCGCGATAGCCGGGGAGGTGGAAAACGCGAAAATGTACGAGCGCCTTCTGGGGCAGGTCAGTCACCCGACCGTGCGGGCGGTCCTGCTGAGGTTGCAGGCGGCTTCGCGAGATAACCACCTTCCGGCGTTCGAGAGATGCCTACAGCGTGAGGCCGGGCCCGGCGCGCGCGGTGGCCGACGCCGTGGGTGCGGCAAATAGAGTTAGGCGGCGCCTGTCCGCAAAAGATTTCAGACTTTCAACCAGAGGAAGACCAATGCCAGCAAAACACTCAAGGCTGTTCCCATGGTACGTTGGGATAGCCATTATCGCCGCGTTTGAGTTGTTCGTGGGGTTTGCGTTCTTTGGCCCTAGCTGCCGGGCTCAAGTGATCCCGCAGACTTTGGTGCTTGTCGTCCTGCCGGTCATCTACCTTGCGCTTATGTTCCTGGCCCTGAGGAGCCAGCCCTGACCGCTCCGCTGCCTTCCGAACGCATGTCGGAAGCCGCGATAAAGGCAGGCCGCCTGAACACGCGGCACTGAGAATGCGCTGGTGGGCCCGGCAGGACTCGAACCTGCAACCAGACCGTTATGAGCGGCCGGCTCTAACCATTGAGCTACAGGCCCCAGCAGCGACGCCAGAGCAGGATCGGTTCGATTCGAACCGATCAGGCTCCGGGCGGCCGGTTACCATGGGCTGCACGGCCCTTAAAGCCTACGTTCAGCTTGACCTGGCCAGCATGGCGGCGAGTGTGATCCCCCTCACGGAGACTCCTATGAAGCCCCCTATCCGCGCCGCCGCCCTCAGCCTGGCCCTGGCGCTCGCCGCCGCGCCAGCCGCCCTTCCCCAGGCCGCCTTCGCCCAACCGGCCACCCCGGCCGCCGAGGGCATGTTCGCGGCCACCACCTTGAACCTCACCGCCTATGGCGAGAGCCGCCTGCCGCCCGACATGGCCACCATCACCCTGGGCGTGATGACCGAGGCCCCCACCGCCGCGGAGGCCATGCGCGCCAACGCCGCCCGCATGACCGGGGTGATCGCGGCCCTGCGCAAGGGCGGCGTCGGCGAGCGCGAGATCCAGACCTCCGGCCTCAACCTCAACCCGCAGTACCGCTACGAGGAGAACAAGCCGCCGATCCTCAGCGGCTACCAGGCGTCCAACCAGGTGACCGTCACCGTCCTCGACCTGGCCCGCCTGGGCGGCGCGGTCGACGCCACGGTGAACGCCGGCGCCAACCAGATCCACGGCGTCAGCTTCGGCCTGCGCGACCCCGCCGCCGCCGAGAACACCGCCCGCGAGGCCGCCGTGCGCGCCCTGCAGGCCAAGGCCGAGCTCTACGCGCGGGCCACCGGCCACCGCATCTCGCGGCTGGTGACCCTCAGCGAGGGCGGGGCCTATACGCCCTCCCCGCCCATGCCGATGATGATGGCCCAGTCGCGGATGAAGGACGAATCCACCCCGGTCGCCGCCGGCGAGCTGAAGGTGCGCATCGACGTCAGCGGCCTCTACCAGCTCGTCCGGTAGAAGGGGGGGCCTGGCTGGGCTCTATGGCGGGTCGGCGAGGAGTGCGCGTCGTCCCGGCTGAACCGGGCCTGCGTTAGAGCCCGGCCTTCTTGAACGCCCGCTCCAGCCGCTCGGCCATCATCCGGCCCGGGAAGGCGCGGGCGCCCTCCATCATCGCCGCGTAGACCAGCGGCCTGCCGGCGATCGGCCCCGCCGCCCAGCCGACCCCGCGCGAGCCGTCCGCCAGGGTGTCGCAGCTCTGCATCCGCGCCTTGCCGTCACGGGCGACAGCCTTCAGCAGCTCGCCCGTGGTCCGTGTGGCCGCGCCCTCGCAGGCCGGCAGCTCACGCCCGCAGGCGACATTGGTGTTGTAGCGGTAGACCACCCGCCCGGACTTCGCCTCGCCGATCAGCAGGCAGGTCGCGGGGTCGCCGATGGCGGTGGAGACCGCGTCGTCCAAGGTGGCCTTGTCGACGCCCTTGGGCGCGCCGGGGGAACAGGCGACCAGCGCCAGGACCATCAGCCCCAGCATGGCCGACCTCGACACCTCAGGCCGCCTTCTTGATCTCATCGCCGTCGTCCAGCAGGTCACGGTCGATGGCGATGGAGCCCTGGTAGTCCATGTCCGCCTGGGTCACCGCCGTGCGGTGCAGCTTGGCGTTCAGCGGGGTGGGCAGCATGGGCGTAGACCGTCCTTGGAACCGCGTTCGAGATGCTTCCAGAACCGGCGAGGTGTCCGGGCCGCCGGATATACGCACGAACCCACCCCGGTTCAATCCGCCGGACCTGCTACAGATTGACGTGGGGTAACCTTCTCAGCGGCTGTGCGCCTGCAGGAAGTCGGTCATCTCGTCCAGCACCGGGGCCTTGGCGCGGAACGGCCGCGAGAGGGACAGCACCATGCGGATGTGGTCCATCCCCGGGTAGACCCGCTCCTCCACCACCGCGCCCTTGGCGCGCAGCGCCGCGGCCAGCTGGTGGGTGTTGCGGGGGTAGACCAGGTTGTCCTGCTCCGCCGTGGCCAGGAACATCGGCGGGGCGTCCCTGCGGACGAACGCCACCGGCTGGGTTGCAGCCAGGTCGGGCGCCTCGCCGAAGGTGCGCCTGGGGATCGGCCCCTCCAGGGGCAGGAAGTCGTAGGGCCCGGAGAGCCCGGCCATGGCCTTGATCCGCCCCGGCTCCACGCCCGCCGCCTTCAGGTAGCGGTCGTCCAGGGCCAGCATGGCGGCATTGTAGGCGCCGGCCGAATGCCCGATCAGCACGATCCGACGCGGATCCCCGCCCAGCCGCTCGGCGTTGTCCACCGCCCAGCGGACGGCCTGGGCGCCGTCCTCCAGGAAGCCCGGGAACCTCACCTGCGGATAGAGCCTGTAGTCCGGCACGATGGTCAGGAAGCCCTTGGCCGCCAGCGCCCGGCCGGCCCAGTTGTAGTCCTGCCGCCGGCCGCTGTCCCAGGAGCCCCCGTAGAAGAACACCGCCACCGGCGCTGGAGCCGCCTGCGTCGCCCGCCTGGGCGCGTAGACGTCCAGCATGTGGCGCCGGTCGGGGCCATAGGCCACCGAGCCTGCGCTGCGCACCGCCGGGTCTTTCGGCGAAAGCGTCGCGAACATCGACAGCGGCGTGCAGGCCGCGGTGAGCGCCGCCGCGGCGGCCGCCAGACCCAGGCGCGGCGGAATGAGCCTTTTCATTCCCCTCAGCTAGCTAGCCTGTCGCCACACCGCAACTGCACTCGCCTTTACGGCTTCATGGCGCTAATCCCAGCCCATGACCGCTTCGCCGCCCGATGACGGAAAGCCCGCCGTCGCGCGCGCCGCCATGCCTGTGCTGCTGGCGATCACCGTCATCAGCTGGGTCGGCTTCGGCATGGTGGCGCCGTTGCTGCCCTTCTACGGCGCCCTGTTCGACGTCCCGGCCTGGGAGGTGACGCTGCTGTTCTCGGCCCACTCCGCCGGCCAGTTTGCGGGCGAGCTCTACTGGGGCCGACTCTCGGACCGGATCGGCCGGCGGCCGGTGCTGCTGATGACCATCACGGGGATGGGGCTGTGCTTCCTGGGGCTGGCCTTCGCCCCCAACATCTGGCTGGCGGTCCTGGTGCGCATGGTGGGCGGCTTCTTCGCGGGCAACATCTCCACCGTCCAGAGCTATGTCGTCGACATCAGCCCGCCGGAGCGGGTCAGCAGTCGCCTGGGCCAGCTTGGCGCCGCCAACGTGGTGGGATTCTCCTCCGGCCCCGCCCTGGGCGGCCTTCTGGCCAACCCGGAGATCGGCGCGGCGGGTTTCAGGCCGCCGCTGCTGACCGGCGCCTGCCTGTCGTTCATCGCGGTGATCTGCGTCTTCCTGCTGGTGCGGGAAAGCTTCCGGCATTCACCGGCGACGGCGAAGAAGCGAGGTCCCTTCGACGGCCTGGTGGAATCTATGCGCCACCCGATGCTGCGCAGCCTGATGGGCGTGGGAATCCTTTTTTCCATCTGTTTCATCGCCGCCTGGGCCACGCTTGGCCTCTGGGGCGCGCCGCGCCATGGCTGGGACGCCCGCACCCTGGGCATCATCATGGGCGTTGGCGGCCTCACCGGCGCCTTCTGCCAGGCGGTGCTGGTCGGCCCCCTGGTCCGGCGGCTGGGGGCCGGCCGGACCATCATCCTTGGGCTGGCCATGATGACGGTCTTCCTGATCGCGATGGCGTTCGCGCCCTGGACCTGGCTGGCCGCGGCCTTCCTGTGTCTGGCGATCGCCGGCAACGCCTTGGTCATTCCGGCCACCGCCACCTTCGTCATCACGGTCAGCACGCCGGAACGGCAGGGCCAGAACCTCGGCGCTTCCAACGCCAGCATGGCGCTCGCCCGGGTCGGGGGCCCGATGATCGGCGGCATGCTGTTCGCCGCCGCCCCCGTCGCGCCCTTCATCGCGGCGGCGCTCGGCATGCTGCCGGCCATATGGCTGACCCGCCGCGCCATGCGTGAAGGCGTGGATCGGAATCCCCGTTGAGGCCGTTCAGGCCTCGTTCAGGCGCGGACTCGCACTGTCCGGGCCATGATACGCCGGCTCCAACCGGCAACCCAGGAGGCTAGGATGCGTAAGTTTCTGACAGCCGGCATGGCTGCTGTGACCCTCGCCGGCGCCGTCGCCGCGACGGCCGGCCCCGCTGAGGCCCGCGATCACCGCCACTATCGCCGCGGCAATGACAACACCGCCGCCGCCGTCGCCGCCGGCATCGCCGGCCTGGCCATCGGCGCCGCGCTCGCCAGTTCCAGCCGCGACAACGGCGCCTATTCCAGGTCCTACTACGATCGTGGCTACGCCTATGCGCCCCGCCGCGAGGCGCCCTACGGCTATTACTACGGCCCGCCGCGATACTACGACAGCGGACCGGGCTACCGGCTCTGCGAGACCCGTGAGCGGATGTACGATCCCTACATCGACCGCCCGGTGATGGTCACCCGCCGTTATCCCTGCTGATCGGCGAAAGCTGCGCGGCGGCGCTTAAAGCCCCCGCTGTGACCCCCGGTATGCTTACCGGGAGTTAGCCATGAACGTGAGTTTTGCCTTAGGCAAAATGACCTATTGATCATCCTTATCGGGGTCGCCCAGGGGCCTCGCGGGGAACGACGCGGTGTCTGATCTCGACACAGGGGCTCTCAAGCCGCTCTGCATCCTGCACGTCGATGACGACCCCATGAACCTGCGCGTCGTCCAGGAAATCCTCACCGCCTTCGGCCATCACGCGGTGATGGCCTCCAGCGGCGCCGCCGCCCTAGCCGAGCTCGAACGCCAGAAGTTCGACCTGGTGCTCATGGACATCCACATGCCCGGCATGACCGGCCTGGAGACCGTGCGCCAGCTGCGCGCTTCCGACAGCGCCCAGAAGACCATCCCGGTGATCGCCCTCACCGCCGACATCGTCACCCGCCATCCGCAGGAGTACGGGGCCCTGGGCTTCACCGACTTCGTGGCCAAGCCGATCCTGGTTTCCACCCTGATGTCGGCTATCCTGCGCGCCGCCGCCGGCGCGCCGCCCCGGGCCATCCGCCGCATCGCCGCGGCGCGCTAGTAGTAGGACAGGCCCAGCGCCTTCACCGGCGCCTTTCCCAGCTCCTCCACCGTCTCGATCTCCAGCCGCACCCCGAACCCGGCCGCGAAGGCCGCCGGGTCGTTCAGCGAAAAGACGACCTCCGGCCGCGCAAGGCGCGATCCGCGCGCCGCCACGATCCGCCCGACCTCGGGCGTCATGTCGATCCTCAGCCGCTGGCCTTCGGCCACGCCCTTCCAGGCCGCCCAGCCGGTCAGGTTGACGGCCCAGCGGCGCGGGCCCAGCCGCTCGGTCTCGATCTCGTCCACCGCGCCCTGGAGGGTTGGCCCGGACGCCGCCGTCCCGCCGATCGCCACCGCCAGCGGGATGGCGAAGGGGTCCGGCGGCAGGGCGATCACGTCGAGCTGCGGCGCGGTGGGACCCGCCTGCACCGTCGGCCTCAGGTTGGCGTAGCGGTTGAACACCCCCTCGAACGCCTCCGCCGGCATGTCGGGATAGGCCCTGCGGAAGAACGCCAGCTGCGGCCGCAGCAGGGTGTGGTTCAGCGCCGGGATACCGGCCCCGTTGATGATCGCTCCATAGGCCGTGGGGACCACCACCATCCCGTGCGGGTTGGCGGCCGAATAGGCGCGCATGGCGTCCAGCACGAGGTTCCTGTGCGACTCGAAGATCGGCCGCGCCGGCTGCACCGGGTTGAACTGTCCGAACGTCAGGAAGGCCGTGGCCGTGAGCGCGATCAGCACCAGCCGCCGAGCCGGCAGCGCGGCCGGCGCCGCCCGCCTCGCCAGCATCAGGGCGATGAGGATCGGGACCGCCACGAGGTCGAACCAGCCGGCCTCGATCGGCGTCGTCGAGAGCAGCAGCTTCGAGACCGCCCAGGCGCCCGCCGACACGCCCGCGAAAACCGCCGCCCGCCTCCAGGTCACCCGCCGGGGAACCGCGCCCGCGATCCGCGCCAGCCCCAGGATCAGCAGCAGCCCCAAGCCCCACAGCATGCGCGGCGGCGTCGCCACGTTGAGCAGGGGGAAGGCCCGTCCGGACAGGGGCGTCATCACCCAGGCCGCCAGCAGCACGAGGCCGCCCAGCCACACCCCTGTCGCGACCTTGTTCTCCGCCACCCAGCGTCCCAGGGCGCGGTGGTCGCAGAAGGCCAGCACGGCCAGCGGCAGGAGCGAGCCCACCACACCGATCTCGCAGGCGTTGCTCACCCACAGGCCCAGCGGCTCGTGGTCGGCCCTGGTGACCAGATAAGGTAACAGGTGCGCGAGCACCTGCAGTGGCTGGACGCCGGCCCCCTCCACCAACCGCTGGCCCGGATAGACGGTGGCCGCCATCACCGGGATCAGGTCGGCGTAGTGCAGCCAGGCGACGCCCAGCCCGGCCGCCGCGCCGATCACCCCTGGCGCCAGGTGGGCGGGCCTCAGGGCATCCGGCCGGAACGCCGCCACCAGCAAGCCGAGCCCGGCTCCCGCCGCCACGATGAACGGCGGGTACAGATGGCCGATCAGCCACACCGTGACGGCGTAGCCCACCGCCGGCGCCCTCGCCCACCAGGGCGCTCGCCACAGGAACGCCACCACCACCCAGGGCGCCCAGGCCAGCGTGGGCGCGTTGCTGGTCCACCAGCCCTGGACAAACTGCGACAGGAACACCAGCACCCCGATCGCCAGGGCGAATCCCGGCGAGCAGCCGATCTGGCGCAGCAGCAGGGCGAAGCCGAACACCGTGGCGGCCGCCAGCAGGGCGTAGTGCAGCGAAAAGGCGTGCGCCGGGTCCAGGACCAGGAACCCCCACAGGTCCGGCTTGAACGCCATGCTCCAGTCCCGCGACGGCAGGGCGAAGAAGCCCTTCAGCGGCTCGCGGTAGGGCGAGATCACATCGTGGGTCCCGAAGTCGCTGGCCACGGCGATCTGGAAATAGGGCGTGGCGACGGCCCACTCGTCGGAGCGGATCGTGCGGGCCTCCCCCATCACCGGCCCGGAGCGGGCGATCCCCAGAATGCGCGTGGCCGCCCCGTAGTGGGAGGGCGTCCAGGCGTTCAGCACATAGACCAGGAACAGGCAGGCGATCGCCAGCAGGCCGCCATGGCGTCGGGCGAACGGCGGCATCAGTCCGCGTCCGCCTCCACCGGCCTGGCCGCCACCGGCCCGCCGCCGCCCTCTAGCGCCGCCGCCAGCTTCTCCCGGTCGAGGCCGCCCTCCCAGCGCGCCACCACGATGGTGGCCACCGCATTGCCCACGAAGTTGGTCAGCGCCCGGCATTCCGACATGAACCGGTCGACGCCCAGGATCAGCGCCATCCCCGCCACCGGCACGCTGGGGACGACGGTGAGGGTGGCCGCGAGCGTGATGAATCCCGCGCCCGTGACGCCGGCCGCGCCCTTGGAGCTCAGCATGGCCACCGCCAGCAGCAGCAGCTGGTCGCCGATCGACAGCTCGATGCCCAGGGCCTGGGCGATGAACAGCGCCGCGAGCGTCATGTAGATGTTGGTGCCGTCCAGGTTGAAGCTGTAGCCGAACGGCGTCACCAGCCCGACCACCGACTTGGGCGCCCCGGCGCGCTCCAGCTTCTGCATCAGGCTGGGCAGCGCCGCTTCGGATGAGCAGGCCCCGAACACCAGCAGGATTTCGGCCTTGAGGTAGGCGATCAGCTTCAGGATCGAGAAGCCGTTGAGCCGCGCGATGGCCCCCAGCACCACCAGAACGAACAGCAGCGAGGTCGCGTAGAAGGTCGCCACCAGCAGGCCCAGGTCGACGATCGCGCCGACGCCGTACTTGCCCACCGTAAAGGCGAAGGCCCCGAACGCCCCGATCGGCGCGGCCCGCATGAAGATCGCCACCAGCCGGAAGAACGCGTCGCCCACCGAGTTCAGGAACGCCAGCGCCGGGGCCCCCCGCTCGCCGATCATCACCAGCGCCAGGCCGAACGGGATGGCCAGGAACAGCACCTGCAGCACGTTGCCGCTGATGAAGGCGCCCGCCACCGACTCCGGGATGATGTCCATCAGGAAGCCGGTGACCGTCGCGTCGTGGGCCTTGCTGGCGTAGCCGCTGACCGCCGCCGGATCGAGGCTGGCCGGGTCGACGTTCATCCCGGCGCCCGGCCGCACCACATTGGCCACCACCAGCCCGATGATCAGGGCGAAGGTCGAGACCGTGAGGAAATAGGCGAACGCCTTGGCCGCCACCCCGCCGACCTTCCCCAGGTCGCGCATCTGGGCGATGCCGGTGACCACGGTCAAAAAGATCACCGGGGCGATGATCATCTTCACCAGCTTGATGAAGGCGTCCCCCAGCGGCTTCAGGGATTCGCCAGTCGCCGGCCAGAAATGCCCGATCAGCGCCCCGGCCACGATGGCCACAAGCACCTGGAAATAGAGCTGGGTGTAGAATCTCCCAGGCGCCGCCGGCGCCTCAGCCTGTGGTCTCGGCGCCATTCTTCCCGCTCGCTCCCCGACGGCGCGACCCTGCCACGCCGAATTTCCTTTGTCGAACCACGGAACTGATGGCGAGCCCCGCGCGTTGGGCGCAGGGATCATCTACACAAGACGCGGACGGAGGCGACGAATGGACCTCAATACCGCCAGCGTGCAGTCCATGGCGAAGCTCGTGGGCCTGGCCAGCGCCTACGACCTCTACCTTTGGCGCCCCTACCTCTCGTGGGAGGAGGTGGAGCACGTCGCCGGCTTTGACCGAAAGCGGATATCCGCCCTGCGCGCCGCCGGCGCCCAAGTGAAGCTGCC
>CANJKG010000064.1 GCA_947474775.1 Caulobacteraceae bacterium
GCCCGCGATCACGAACGGCAGCAGGTAGTGCAGCGAGAAGAAGCGGTTGAGCGTGGGGTTGTCCACCGCGAAGCCGCCCCACAGCCAGGTGGTGATCGGCTCGCCGATGATCGGCAGGGCGCCGAACAGGTTGGTGATCACCACCGTGCCGTGGAAGCTCATCTGGCCCCAGGGCAGGACGTAGCCCATGAAGGCGGTGGCCATCATCAATAGGTAGATCACGCAGCCCAGGATCCACAGCACCTCGCGCGGCGCCTTGTAGGAGCCGTAGTAGAGGTTGCGCAGGATGTGGATGTAGACAGCCACGAAGAACATCGAGGCGCCGTTGGCGTGGGTATAGCGGATGAACCAGCCGTAGTTGACGTCGCGCATGATGCGCTCGACCGAATTGTAGGCGTAGTCCACGTGCGGCACATAGTGCATGGCCAGCACGATGCCGGTGACGATCTGGATGCCCAGCATCAGCGCCAGGATCCCGCCGAACGTCCACCAGTAGTTGAGGTTCTTGGGTGTCGGGAACGACAGCGCCGTGTCGTGGGCCATGCGCAGGATGGGCAACCGCATGTCCAGCCAGCGCTCAAAGCCGGTTTTCGGCTCGTAGGTGGAATGTCCGCTCATGACTGTCAGCCGACCTTGATCTTGGTGTCGGAGAGGAACGCGTAGTCCGGCACCGCCAGGTTCTTGGGCGCCGGGCCTTTGCGGATCCGGCCCGAGGTGTCGTAGTGCGACCCGTGGCAGGGGCAGAACCAGCCGCCGTAGTCGCCGCCGCCGAATGTCGGCACACAGCCCAGGTGGGTGCAGGTGCCGACCAGGACCAGCCATTCGGCCTTGCCTGGCTTGTGCCGCGACTCGTCCGTCGCGGGATCGCGCAGGGAGGCGCTGTCGTCCTTGATCGCCGCGGCGATCTCGGCCGGCGTGCGGGCGCGAACGAACAAGGGCTTGCCGCGCCACTTCACGACCACCTGCTGGCCGGCCTGGACCTTGGCCAGGTCGAACTCGATGGAGGCCAGCGCCAGGGTGTCGCCGGCAGGGTTCATCTGGTCGATCAGCGGCCAGACCAGGGCGCCAGCCGCGCCCACCGCCGCGGCGCCCGCGGCGATGTGGATGAAGTCACGACGGTTCGGGTCCGAGCCCGGGTCGTGCAGAGCGGTGTCGGCCACCTAAAGCTACCCCTCGTTCTGGAGCGACCTCGTAGCCGAGGACGCACCGCCTTTGGACCCGTCCAGCGCTCTGGTAAAGGTCCGCTCTCAACAAGACCGGTCGTCAGCTGACGAGTTCTGGAGGAGCCATGGCGCGAGCCTGCGCCGCTTCCCCGCGATTCGTCTTTTTACAGCCCCGGCCAATCCGTGGCGGATCGCTTAGAATGCGTTTGGCGCTTTTTCAACCGGACATTCCGCAAAACCTCGGCGCGGCCCTTCGTCTCGGGGCCTGTCTCGACACCCCGGTGGACGTCATAGAGCCCTGTGGCTTCCCCCTGGAGGACCGCGCCGTGCGCCGCGCGGCCATGGATTACGGCCGCCTCGCCGCCCTCACGCGCCACGCCGGGTGGGCCGATTTCCAGGCCGCGCCCCAGCGCGGCGAGGGCCGACTCGTGCTGCTCACCACCCGCGGCGCCCAGCCGCTGCACAGCTTCGCCTTCCAGACAGGCGACACCCTGCTGTTCGGCCGCGAAAGCGCCGGCGTCCCCGACGAGGTCCATGAGGCGGCCCAGTCGCGGCTGTTTATTCCACTGGCGGCTGGCGCCCGCTCCCTGAACGTCACGGTCTCGGCCGCCATCGCCCTTTCGGAGGCGCTGCGCCAGACAGGCGGCTTCCCAAGGCCGCCGCGAGACGGCTAGGTTGGCCCGCCTCAATCACATTCCTTGATTTTCGTCATCGTCGGGCGCGTCCCGGCGACCTATGTACACCCGATCGTGCAGGATATGGGCCGCGGCGCCGCTGGGCCTTTTTTCAGCCCGGTTGTTCATGGGTGGCCGGGACGAGCCCGGCCATGACAGTCCTGGTTTTTTCATCACAGCAAGAGTCATGGTCGGCCTACCTCCCGAAATCCTCGAACGCCGCGACCGGGCCAAGACCTGGTTCGAGGCCCTGCAGACCCGCATCTTCGCCGAGCTGGAGCGGCTGGAGGACGAGGCGCCGGACGATCTCTACCCCGGCGAGCCCGGCCGCTTCGACGTCCGCCCCTGGACGCGGGAGACCGGCATAGGCGGCGGGATCGGCGGCCACCTGAAGGGCCGGCTGTTCGAGAAGGCCGGCGTCCACACCTCCGCCGCGCTCAGCCGGCTGTCCCCCGAGATGGCCGCCCAGCTGCCCGGCGCCGAAAAGGATCCGACCTACGTCTCGGCCAGCATCAGCCTGATCGTCCATCCCCGCTCGCCGCGCGCCCCCACCGTGCACATGAACACCCGCTTCCTGTCGACCGCCGAGAGCTGGTTCGGTGGCGGCGCCGACCTCACCCCCATGCTCGACGAGCAGCGCAGCCAGGAGGCCGACGACGCCGTCGCCTTCCACGCCGCCATGAAGGCCGCCTGCGATCCCTACGACCCCGAATGGCATCCGAAGTACAAGGCCTGGTGCGACGAGTACTTCTTCCTGCCGCACCGGCGCGAGACCCGCGGCGTCGGCGGCATCTTCTACGACCGCCACAACTCAAGTGACTTCGAGAAGGACTTCGCCTTCACGAAGGCCGTGGGGGAGGCCTTCCTGGACGTCTATCCGAAGATCGTCCGCCACCGCATGAGCGAGCCCTGGACGGAAGCCGACCGCGCCCAGCAGCTGGTCCGCCGCGGCCGCTACGTGGAGTTCAACCTGCTCTACGACCGCGGCACCATGTTCGGACTCAAGGCCGGCGGCAACATCGACACCATCCTCAGTTCCATGCCCCCGATGGTGAGCTGGCCCTAGAGCAGGTCGGTTCAGATGGAATCGTCCGAGCCGTGAATCCCGCTCTAAATCAAAAGCGCAGAGCCTGATTCACGGTTCGAAGGCTCAGTTCAGCCGCCCAACCACATTCCTGAGCCGCGCCATCGCCGCCGCCCGGTCGTCGGGGAAATCCTCATCCACCCACCAGGCCTCCACCTCGCGCAAGGCCTGGCCCACCGCCGGCCCCTCCGCCGCGCCGGCGGCCTTGGCGTCCGCGCCGGTGAGTGGGAAGAGCGGGACCGGCCAGCTTTCGGCCAGCGCGACCAAGCCCCGCCAGTCGGACAGGGCGCCGTCCCCCGGCGCCGCCGAGGCCCAGGCCAGCTTCGCCCGGTCGCGGAACACCGCCGCCCCGATCCGGTAGACCGCCCGGCGCACGTCCCTCGGGCTCATGGCGCCGGTAAGCGCCGGCCCGGCTTCCAGCGCCGCCGCCAGCCGGTCGCGCTCGGCATTGGACAGGCGCAAACGCCGCGCCAGCGCCGGGGCCACGCCCGGATCCTGCGTCAGCAGCGCCGCCAGCCGCAACAGCGCCTCTGTCTCGAAAAGCTGCCCGGCCTCGATCTCCACCAGGGCGTCGAACCGCTCCAGCCCGCCAGCCTCCGGCAGCACCTGCGCCAACACGCCGGTCGCGGCCATCAGCGCCACCGATTCGCGCGGGTCCTCCGCCGCCAGCAGCTTCAACAGCTCCTTGGAGACCCGTTCGGCCGCCAGGTTTGCGATGCCCGCCTTCAGGGCCTCGCAGGCGGCCAGGGAGGCGGCGTCCGGCTCGCCTTTCCCGTACAAGGCGAAAAAGCGAAAAAACCGCGGAATCCGCAGGAAATCCTCTCGAATCCGGGCTTCTGGGTCGCCAACGAAGGCGATTCGCCCCGCGCGCGCATCGGCGACGCCGCGCCCGGTGGGGTCCAGGATCGCCCCGTCGCGCCGGGCGTAGAGGGCGTTCAGGGTGAAGTCGCGCCGGTGCGCGTCCTCCGCCCAGTCGTCGGTGAAGGCCACCACCGCGCGGCGGCCGTCAGTCTCCACGTCGCGGCGCAGGGTGGTGATCTCGTAGGGGCGGCCCTGGGACACGGCCGTCACCGTGCCGTGCTCGACGCCGGTGGGGACGGCCTTCAGGCCCGCCGCCCGCAAGGCCGCGATCACCTCATCGGGCCTCAGCGTGGTGGCGATATCCACGTCATCGGCCGGCCGGCCGATCAGGCTGTTGCGCACGCAGCCGCCCACGAACCGTGCGCAGTCATCGCCGCCGGCCGCCTCCAGGGCGTCCATCACCGCCGCGGTGCGCGAGTCGGTGAGCCAGTCCGCCTCGGCCAGCCGATCGCTCATCGCCCATTGGCTTTCTGTTCGGGCGCCGTCTCGAAATGGCCCTCGCTCACCCGCCCGTCGGGCCCGACCTCACCGGGCACATAGGCTCCGCCCCGGCTGTGCGGGCTCAGGACCACCGTCGCCACCAGCGAAAGCACCAGCAGCAGGCACCCGGCCGCGAACAGCCAGGACCAGGGGGTCGCCCCCATCGGCCGGCCCGTCCGCCTTGCCCAGGCCCGCCACAGAAACCAACCCGCGAAGGGCGCCGCCACCAGCAGCCCGCGCCAGAGGATCACCTCAAGCAAGGGCCGCTCCGTAGAGCCGGTCGTACAGCTGGCGCAGCATCGCCGCCGTCACGCCCCAGATGTAGCGGTCCTCGTGGGTGGTTGCATAGAACCGCCGCAAGTCGCCGGCCGCAGTCTCGCGTACCTGCTCCTCGTAGTTGGCGGGGTCCATCAGGTGCCCGAACGGGGTCTCGAACACGTCGGCCACCTCGTGAGGGTTGAGCGTCAGGGTGAAGCCCGGCTTGATGAAGCCTACCACGGGAACGATCAGATAGCCCGTGAGCGTGCGGAACGGCGTCGACAGACCCGCCAGAGACACGAAGTCAGGCTCGAGCCCGATCTCCTCCCACGCCTCGCGCAGCGCCGTCTGGGCGGGATTCTCGCCCGGATCGCGCCGCCCGCCCGGCAGCGCCGTCTGGCCGGTGTGGCTGCGCAGCGTGTCGGAACGCCGGGTGAGCAGCACCGACAGCCCGTGCTCGCGCTCCACCAGCCCCACCAGCACCGCGGCGGGCTTCAGCTCCTCACCCGGCTCCAGGGGCCAGCCGGCAGGGACGTCGTCGGCGCCCGCCCGGCTCGGCGGCGCATCGTCCAGGGGGTCGAGATGTTGGGCGATCCAGGCCCGGAGTTCCTTCGTCGAGGCCTTGTCGATCACAACTGGTGCGCCCGCGCGGGCCCCATCGGGAACCAGGCGCCGTTGGAGGCCACGCCCAGCGTCGGCCCGTCGGCCGTCTCGCGCTCCTGCGCCATCTCCACCAGCTCGTAGAACACCGGCCGGGCGATCAGGGCTTCCAGACCCCGGCGCACGTGCACGTAGGGACGCGGCTCACCGCTCTCGTCCATGTCCACGCGGATGGCGTTGTCGGGGCCGGCCTCGACCTCATCGCCCACGTTGGTGAGGAACCTCAGCGCCTCGCCGACCCGGTCCACCCGGGTGGCGACGAAGGGCGCGTCGTCCACCTGGATCCTCATCATCTCCACCGGCGTCACCAGGTAGAAGCCGTCGGGGTCCCTGCGCAGCACGGTGGAGAACAGCCGCACCAGCGCCTCGCGGCTGATGATGGCGCCCTCGTGGACCCACACCCCGTCCTTGCGGATGCGGATGTCGATCTCGCCGCGATGGGCCGGGTTCCACAGGTGCACCGGCGGCAGGCCACGGCCGGGCGCCTGGGCCTTCACCGCCGCGATCACCCCGTCGAGCCCGGGTTTGCCCTCATCCTGCGCCATGGGTGCAGGGTAGGCGGCGTCGCCGGTCGCCTCAACCCGCCTCAGAGCCCGCGCAACAGGCCTTCGAACCGCGCCCCGCTCCTGAACGGCCGCAGCAGCACCCGGCGGTAGTCCACCGGCCCGGGCAGGACGATCCCGGCGGCCGCGGCGGCGGAGAACCCGAAACGGGAGAAATAGGCCTCGTCGCCCACCAGCAGGACGGCGGCCTCGCCAGCTTTCGCCGCCGCCTCGCAGCCGCGCTCCACCAGCCGGCCGCCGAGTCCGGCCAGGCGCTGGTCGGCGTCCACCGCCAGCGGGCCCAGGAACACCAGCGGCGCCTCGCCCACCCGCGCCCGCCACTGGCGCACCACGCCCACCAGCCGGCCTTCCTCCCAGGCGCAGAAGGAATAGTCCGGCGCGAACAGGGCGAACTCGCGCACCCGTTCGGAGACTTTGGTGAAACGCCCAGGCCCGAAGGCGCGGTCGATCAGGCGCTCCGCCGCCGGCCCGTCCTGGGGCCGTTCGTTCTGGAGGAGCGCCGCCGGCGCCTGCGGGAAGGACTGGAGGGTCATGGGACTGACTTGCGAAGGAGCGACGGTTCGGCCCGGGCGTCAATGCGCTTGGGGCGGTGCGGGTTCAGCGCCTGGCGCTGTGGCGTAGTCGCGATCGCATGGCGGGAACTCCCCTGAGGCGGCGCCCCATAGGGCGCACACAGGGATGCGTCAACGCCGTGTTGCAGGAGACGGCCGCGCAAGGCAGTGTTGCCGCGATGTCAGAATCGTCACCGGAGGTCACCCCCTCGGCGCGCGCGCTGTTGGGAGAGCGGGATTACTTGCTGTTCTGGGGGTCCCGCTGGATGGGCGGTTTCGCCGCCCAGATCCAGAGCGTCGCGCTGGGCTGGCAGATGTACGCCCTGGCTCGCCAGACCCATTCGGTCCCCGAATCCGCCCTGATGGTGGGGATGATCGGCCTGGCCACCTTCTTCCCGGTGCTGCTGCTGGCCTTGCCCGCCGGGGAGGCCGCCGACCGCTACGACAGGCGCAAGGTGATGCTGATCTTCCTGGGCGTGGAGATGGCCAGTGTCCTGATCCTGGCGGTGGCCGCCTGGCGGGGCACAGCCACCACGACCCTCCTTCTGGCCGCGGCCGCCCTGTTCGGGGTTGGACGGGCCTTCTTCAATCCGGCCTCCCAGGCCATGGGGCCGATGCTGGTGCCCCGGGCGCTGCTGCCGCGGGCCATCGCCTGGAACACAATGGCCTGGCAGACCTCGGCCATCGCCGGCCCCGCCGCCGGCGGCCTGCTGGTGGCGGCCGGCGCCGCAGACGCCTATTTCACGGTGGTGGGCCTCTATCTGCTGGCCGGCATTCTGATCTTCCTGGTCAGCAAGAACACCCAGCCACAGGTCCAGCCCGGTTCGCGCTGGACCCTGATGAAGGAGGGCATGGCCTACGTCTGGCGCCAGAAGATCGTGTTCGGCGCCATCTCCCTCGACCTGGTGGCGGTGCTGCTGGGTGGCGCGACCGCCCTGTTGCCCGTGTTCGCCCGCGACATCCTGCACGTGGGCGCCGAGGGCTTCGGCCTGCTGCGCTCGGCCCCGGCGTTCGGCGCGACCATCGTGGGCCTCGTCATCGCGGTGCGGCCGCCGCGAACCAAGGCCGGCCTGGTGATGTTCGCCGGCGTGGCCGTATTCGGCGTGGCGACCCTGGTGTTCGGCCTCTCCAAGAGCCTGTGGCTTTCGGTGGGCGCCCTGGCGGTGCTGGGCGCCGCCGACATGCTGTCGGTCTATGTGCGCCAGACCCTGGTGCAACTCACCACCCCCGACCCCATGCGCGGCCGGGTGTCCGCGGTCTCCTCCGTGTTCATCGGCGCCTCCAACGAACTGGGTGAGTTCGAGAGCGGCGTTGTGGCCCGCTTCCTGGGACCCGTGGGCGCGGCGGTGTTCGGCGGCGTCGGCGCGATTCTGGCCAGCGCGCTCTGGGCTAAGCTGTTCCCCGACCTGCGCAAGGCCGACCGTCTGGTATAACTTCTCTCCCCCTCGCGCTCCGCGTCGGGGGAGTGGTGATCGCCCCTATCCCCGCGCCAGTTCCTCCAACGCATCACCCGTCAGCCGCCGCACCGTCCACTCGTCCATCGAGGTCGCGCCGATCCGGTTGTAGACGGCGATGGCCGGCGCGTTCCAGTCCAGCACCGCCCACTCCAGCCGACCCAGGCCCTCGTCCACGCATCGCTGCGCCAGCCTGCGCAGCAGCGCCCGGCCGGCGCCCTTGCCCCTGGCGGCCGGGCGCACGAACAGGTCCTCCAGCCAGATCCCGTGACGGCCCCGGAACGTCGAGTAGTTGTAGAACCACACCGCGAAGCCCACCGGCTCGCCGTCCGCATCGGCGATGTCGCAGAACGCCCGCGGCGCCTCGCCGAACAGGTCGCGGTGGATGTCGGTCTCGGTGATCTCCACCTCGTGCGACAGGCGCTCGTATTCGCCCAGGTCGCGGATGAAGGCCAGGATCAGCCCCGCATCGGCCGCCAGGGCCGGACGGACCGTCACCTGGCCCACCTCAGGCCGCCTGGTACCAGGTGACGCCCACCGCATCGCGCGTCCGCACCGCCTGGCCGCGGCCCAGCAGGCAGTTCAGGTGGGCGATGCTCTCGCCGGTGGCCATACCCAGCACGCTGTCGTCGATAGCGCGGCCGAACAGCGTCCCGAACACGTCGATGGAGCGCTTCGGCTCGGCGATCTGTCGGCGCAGCCGCTTAAGGATCCGCTCGTGGCCGTCGATCAGCTGGTCCAGCCGAGCGTGCAGGCCATGGAACGGGTCGTTGTGAGCCGGCAGCACCAGCACGTCGTCCGGTATCCGCGTCTTGATGCGCGCCAGCGAGGTCAGCCAGTCCCGCAGCGGATCGGCGTCCGGCTCGGTGGGGAACACCGAGACGTTGGAGGATATCCTCGGCAGCACCTGATCGCCGGAGATCATCAGCTTCAGGCCTGGGCAGTAGAAGCAGGCGTGCTCGGGACTGTGGCCGGAGCCCACCACCACCTCCCACTCGTGATCGCCCACCATGAACCGGTCGCGATCGTTCAGCCGGCGGAAGCTGTTGGGAAGGACGTGGAGCGACTTGCCGAAGAATCCGAACCGGCTGCGGTAGTTCTCGATGGCGGTCTCGTCCCAACCGGCCGTGCGGTAGAATGCCAGCGCCTCGTCCGGCGCCTCCAGCCCGGTGTCGGCCGCCAGGCTGCGGCAGGTCAGGAACTCCAGGCGGGTGATCCACAGCCGGCAGGCGAACTTGCGCGTCAGCCAGCCGGCCATGCCCGTGTGGTCGGGATGCATGTGGGTGACGAACACCCGGCTCACCGTCTTGCCCGCCAGCGGCCCGGCGAAGGCCTTGCGCCAGGCCTGCAGGGTCTCGGGCCCGCCGATGCCGGTGTCGAAGATCGCCCAGCCCCGCTCGCCGTCGGTCGGACCGTCTTCCACCGCCCAGACATTGATGAACTGCAGCGATCCGCCCAGCGGCAGCCGCAACCACTTCACGCCCGGGGCCACGTCGACGGCCCCGCCGATCTCAGGGCCCGAGTCGAACGGATAGCTCAGCCCGCGCCGCGAACCCGCGCCCGCCCCGTCGAAACCGTCCCGCAAATCCGATGCTCCTTGCTTCAAGGGCCCATTGTCGGCCGCTCCAGGCCGGTGGTCCAGCGCTTGCCCCCACCTGCCGTCTTGCGAACACGTCGGTGTGGTCAGGCGGCCGGGCGCTCAGTCCCCGCGAGGCGGCTTCTTCGGATCGGCCTTGGTGGCGGGTGCCAGGCGCATGACCTCGGTCTGGTATTTCTCGTCGTCGCCGGCGGCCAGCAGGGGGGCGGCGTCGGCGACGGCGCGGAGCAGGTCGTCCAGCCAGGGCTGCTCGGATTTGTGGAAGTCGGAGAGGACGTAGCCGTGGACCAGGGCCTTGTCCCCCGGATGGCCGGTTCCCAGTCGGGCGCGGCGGAAGTGGGGCCCGCACTGGGCGGTGATCGAGCGGATGCCGTTGTTGCCGGCCGCGCCGCCGCCGGCCTTCATGCGGAAGCGGCCAGGGGCCAGGTCGATCTCGTCATGGAACACGACCAGGTCGGCGGGATCGAGCTTGAAGAAGGAGAGCGCCGCCCCCACCGCCCGGCCGGCCTCGTTGTAATAGGTTTGGGGCTTGAGGATCAGCACCTTCAACGGCCCCGTGGACGTGTCGATGGAGCCTTCGCGGGTCAGCGCATTGAAGCGGGCGCGCTCTGGGCCGAAGCTCCAGCGGCGCGCGATCTCGTCCACAGCCATGAAGCCGATGTTGTGGCGGTTCTTGGCATGGCCCGCGCCCGGGTTGCCCAGGCCGGCGATGAGCAGCATGGATCCCCCCGTTCAGGACCGAGGGAACAGGGGCCTATTCGGCCTCGGTCGCGGCGGCTTCGGCGGCGGATTCTTCCGAGATCTGCGCCGACGCGCCGGTGACGGTGGCCACCACGAAGTCGCGGTCCATGGCCGGCGTCACGCCCTCGGGGAAGGTGAAGGCCGAGATGCGGATGGCGTCGCCGATGTCGAGGCCGGTGAGGTCGAACACCAGCTCTTCCGGGATGTGGTCGGCGGTGCAGGAAATCTCGACGTCGTGGCGGACGATGTTGATGGTGCCGCCGCGCTTCAGGCCAGGCGAATCCTCGTGGTTCTTGAAGTGCACCGGCACGGCGATCTTGATCTGCTGGTGCTCGTCGACCCGGTAGAGGTCGAAGTGCCACGGGGCGTCGCTGACGGGGTGCATCTGCACGTCCTTGGCGATGACCGGCTGGGTCTCGTTCCCGTGCTTCAGGGTCACCAGGTGCCCCAGGAGCTTGCCGGTGTAGAGCGCCTTGCGGAACTCGTTCTCGCGCACGGCGATGGCCACGGGGGCCTTGTCGCCGCCGTAGAGGATGCCGGGCACCAGGCCCGAGCGACGGGCTTCACGGGCCCCGCCGGTGCCGGTGCGGTCGCGCACTTCGACGTTCAATACGATATCGGCCATGGCCTCGCCTCAAAACGAAACCGCCGCGCGAAGGCCGCGCGGCGACGCAAGCACGACCCCGGGAGGTCGAAAGGTGCGCGTAGATACACAAAAGCCCGGCCGGTTGCAACGTCGGGCGGACGCCAGTTCGCGGGCGCTCGACCAGGGCTACCGCTTGCGGGGCGGCGGCTTCTTGACCGGCTGGGCGGCGGCTACGGGCGTGGGCTTCGGCGGCGGCGGCGGGGCGACGCCCACGGACTTCATGACGCACTGGCCGGTGTCCATGAGGACATGCTGGCCCAGGCAGAAGACGTCCTCGTAGTGCGGCTTGGAGACGGCCAGGCACTGGTAGAGGTTGAGCTTGGACATTTTCAGGCAGCTGGCCGAGGCGGGCTCGGCCAGGATCGGGGTGAGCTGGTCGAGGCTGGCGTCGTCGGCGTAGCCCAGGGCGGCCAGTGCGGCCACGGCCAGCGAGCGGACCACCGTCTGGGTGTAGGGCGGCCGGGCGCTCTGTGGGACGAGGCTGATGGGCTGGGCGCCGGTCACCGCCTGGCGCAGGCGGGCGGTCTCGGCGAGGTCTCCCGCCAACGGCGTAGCGGAGAGCTGCTTGGCCAGCGCCAGCCGCTCCGGACGGCCGGCCACGTCGGCCTTCGACCAGGGCGAGCGCTGGACGTCATAGGCGGCCTGCTTCACCCGCTTGCCCTGTTCCAGCAGCCGGCGGCCGTCGTCGCCCAGGGCCTGGACCACCAGGCTGGCGGCCTCGGCCGCGCCGGGGAAGCCCAGCACATAGGCCGGGCTCTTCATGATCTCATAGGCCACGGTGCGCCGCTGGACCGGATCGGTGGCGAAGGCCCGCACGCCGGTCACAAAGGCAGGCTCCTGCAGGGCGGCCACCGCGCCGTAGGCGATGGCGCCGCTCAGCATCTGGCGGGGCTCGTAGGCGGCGCCGATGCGTACACCCTCCGCCACGCTGGAGGCGTCGGTGAAGGCCGGCGAAATCGACCCGGCGCGCTCCACATAGACCCGATATGCGCTGGCGGCCTCGAGCACGCGCGGCGCCAGGCTGACGCTGGGGACCGGCGGCGGAGCGGGGGGCGGGGGCGGGGGTGCGGGCTCCGTGGCGCAGCTGGCGAGCAGGATCGCGGCGACCGCGGCGGCGGTCAGCGCCCAAAAGGCGCGGCCGGATTGGGCGGAGGACATCGTCGCAGCTTCCCCTCGAAGGAGTGGATCTCGGAGCCCCCCGGCGAGCTAGGGATCGCATGGGCGCCCGCCCTTGGGCAAGCGCGACATAAAGGTTCGGGGGTTAAAGGCTCGTCCCCGCAAGCAGTTAAGCGGTGGATCGGGTTCCTCCTCCCCTTGCGGGAGAAGGGGGCGCCGTCAATCGAACAGCTTGGAGACCGATTCTTCGTTGGCGATGCGGCGGATGGCCTCGCCGATCAGGCCGGCGCATGAGACGTAGCGGATCTTAGGCGTCGAGCCGACCCGCTCGGGGGCGGCGATGGAGTCGGTCATCACCAGCTCCTTCAGCACCGAGGCCTCCACCCGCTCGATGGCGCCGCCGGACAGGACCCCGTGGCTGACATAGGCCGAGACCTCTGCCGCGCCGCCCTCCACCAGGGCCTGGGCTGCGTTGCACAGCGTGCCGCCGCCGTCGATCATGTCGTCGAACAGGATGCACCGGCGGCCGGCCACATCGCCGATGATGTTGGCCACCTCGCTCTTGCCGGGGCCCGAGCGTCGCTTGTCGACGATAGCCAGGTCGGCGTTCAGCCGGCTGGCCAGGGCCAGGGCGCGGACCACGCCGCCCACGTCGGGGGAGACGATGAGTAGGTCCTTGGGCTTGGCGTAATTCTCCTTGATGTCCAGGGCCAGCAGCGGCGCGGACAGCAGGTTGTCGGTGGGGATGTCGAAGAAGCCCTGGATCTGGCCGGAGTGCAGATCCATGGTCAGCACCCGGTCGGCGCCGGCCCGGGTGATCAGATTGGCCACCAGCTTGGCCGAGATCGGCGTGCGGCCGCCGGTCTTGCGGTCCTGGCGGGCGTAGCCGAAGTAGGGTGTCACCGCAGTGATGCGCCGGGCCGAGGCGCGTTTCAGCGCGTCGATGCAGACCAGCAGCTCCATCAGGTTGTCGTTGGCGGGGTAGCTGGTGGACTGGATCACGAAGACGTCCTCGCCGCGGACGTTCTCGTCGATGGTCACCCAGACCTCGTTGTCGGCGAACCGCTTCACCTGGGCGCGGGTCAGCGGCAGGTCCAGATGTGAGGCCACGGCCTTGGCGAGCGTCGGATTGGAATTGCCGGCCAGCAGCTTCATCGGACCCCCATCACGATCGGCTTGATTGGCGCGCTTGTAGCAGCCGAGTCGGCCGGAGCAACAGGGGCTAAGGTTCGAGTGTGATGGCCGACAGCAGCCGGCCGTAGTCCGGCTCGCCGGCTTTGAAGGCGCGGCGGTTGGAATAGAAGGCGTCGGGCTCCGCGCAGGTGTCGCGGCCGATCGATTCGCAGGCCTGCACGCCGGCGGTCCTCAGGCGCGCCAGGACGAAGCCGGGCAGGTCGAACTGGCGCTTATCGGGCGAGGCCCCGGGGGCGAAGAAGGCCTCGTGGTCCGGATCGGCGTCGGTGAAGCGGTCGAGGAATTCAAGCCCCACCTCATAAGAGGCCGGGCCGATGCAGGGGCCGACGGCGGCCACCAGCCGCGCGCGAGCCGCGCCCATGGCCTCCATCCGCGCCACGCCGGCCTCGATGACACCGGTAAGCGCGCCCTTCCAGCCGGCGTGGACGGCCGCGACGACACGGGCCTGGGGATCGGCCAGCAGGATCGGGGCGCAGTCGGCGGCCAGCGCTCCACAGATCACGCCGGGCCGGTCGCTGGCCACGCCGTCGGCTTGGGGCGCGTCGCCGGACCAGGGGCCGTCGGCGGCGACTACGTCCGGCGAGTGGACCTGATAGGCGGTGACCAGGGGCCCGCCGCCGAGGCTTGCGGCGGCCAGGCGGCGGTTCTCGCGCACGGCGGCGGGGTCGTCCTTGGAGCCCTGGCCGACGTTCAGGCCGGCATAGACACCAGTGGAGACACCACCCTGCCGGGTGAAGAAGGCGTGGCGGACGCCCGGCAGGTCGAGCAGGGGCGAGGTGAGGACGGTCAGGGTCACGGGGGGTCTTCCTCGAACGCGGGGGGCCTCCAGCCGCCGCCATGCAGGCAGCAGACCTTGAACAGTCTGCCCATCTGGTCGGCGGCCACGAGCCTGTTGAGCTGGCGGCCGATGACGGTGGCTCTATCGGGACGGGCGGCGACCAGGGCCTGGGCCCGTGCGCCGACTCCCATGTGGGCCAGGAAGGCGGCCTGGGTGAGGATGGCGGCCGCCGCGCCCTCC
>CANJKG010000065.1 GCA_947474775.1 Caulobacteraceae bacterium
GTGCGCGCCCGCGCCAAGCCCGATGAAGTCGTAGTCCAAGGCCTGGGCGAAAGTCGTCGACGGGTTCGTCGCCAGCGGGTGGGCCGGCGAGACGATCAGCACCGAACGCTCCGCATGCAACGGGAATATCTCCAGCCCCTCCCGCTGCTTCACCCAGGAGACCAGGGCGATGTCGATATCGCCCTCGATGAGCGCGCTGATGGCGTCCTCGCTGGAATACTCCCGCAGGTCGACCTCCACGTCGGCATGGCTGACCAGGTAGCGCCGCATGGCCTGGGGAAGCAGGCCCGACAGGCCGCTGACGTTGGCGCCCACCTTCACCTGGCCGCGCACGCCCTTCACATGCTCGCGCAGCTCGGCGTGCATGTTCTCCAGCTCGCGGATCACCACGCGCGCATGGCGCAGGAAGGTCTCGCCGGGGCCGGTCAGGTCGACCCCGCGCCCAGTCCGCTTGAGTAGCTGGACGCCCAGGTTCTGCTCCAGGTTCTTGATCCGGATGCTGGCCGCCGAGGCCGACAGGTTCGACCGCTCCGCGCCCCGCGACAGGCTGTTGGACTCCGCCACATGGATGAACAGGCGCAGGTCGACGATGTCGTAGCGCACCGCCTGGCCGTCGAAATAGCTCTCGCGCGTCATCAGGGGTAACCTATTCCGCGCGCGCCCCTCTGTCCAAGAGCGCGACCCGAGCGCCCTTCCGCGGCGATTTCAACACAGGCTAATCCCTGGTTGCGCAATGGCGAATTGTTTCCGTGCGTCATCCGCGCCTTTATTCGCCCGAAGCCGGCGCATCGGCGGACCGGCCCTGCGCGCGGGCGCCTTGCAAGGAATCACCACCGATGGACACCGCGGAAAAGCCCAACGTCGATCTCAACACCGGCGCCGTCATCACGGAAGACACCATCGTCCAGCTGCGCGAGATGATGGCCGCCCAGAACCCGGAATGGACGCTGGCCAAGCGCCAGTGGCACTACCGTGCGACCCGCGACACCATCCGCCACTGGGCCTGGGGCATCGGCGACGACAACCCGCTGTGGGTGGACAACGAATACGGCAAGACCACCCAGTGGGGCACCAATCTCGCCCCGCCCACCTTCCTCTACAGCGCCGCCGCCGGCCCGAAGCACGAGAACTCCACGGGTGCGCGGCGTGGTGGCAAGGGCGGCCCACTGGCCGGCATCCACGCCATCTGGGCGAAGGAGGAATGGGAGTGGAAGCGCCACATCGTCCGCGGCATGCAGACCTTCTGCAGCGAGGACAAGACGGTCGACGTCATCCCGCATGAGAGCAAGTTCGGCGGCATGATCGCCGAGGTCATCAGCGAGAACCGCTTCTTCACCGAGGATGGCGAGCACCTGGCTTCCAAGCGCATTTCCTTCCTTCACTTCGGCCGCAAGTCCGCCGCCGACCGCGGCAAGATCAATGACATCACCCGCCAGGTGTGGTCCGACGAGATGCTTGAGAAGCTGCTGGCCGACCTCGAGCTTGAGCGGGTGCGCGGCGCCACGGACCTGCGCTGGGACGACGTGGTGGTGGGCGAGGATATCCCACACGTGGTGAAGGGCCCGCTGACCGTCAGCGAGATGATCACCTTCTACCAGGGCTGGGGCGGCTCCTACCGCGCCGCCTCCGAGATCGCCCACAAGTACATCAAGAAGCACCCGAAGGTGAACGTGCCCGACCGCGTCGGCCGCTTCCCCGACTTCCCCGGACGCGCCCACATGGACCCGCAATGGGCCAGGGAATGCGGTTTCCCGGACGCCTATGACGTAGGCTCCCAGCGCGCCTCCTGGCTGGCGCATGCGGTCACCAACTGGATGGGCGATAACGCCATGCTGACCAACTACAGCATCAAGCTCACCGGCCTGAACATCATCGGCGACGCCACCTGGGTCACCGGCAGGGTGACCGGCAAGCGCGAGGTGGCCGGCGAGCGGCTCATCGACCTGGCGCTCACCGCCACCAACCAGCGTGGGAAGGTGACCGCCGTGGCCACCGCCACCGTCCGCCCGCCCAAATAGACCGCCGCTCAGGTTCGTCAGCTTCAGCCCCGCTCCGTCGGAAGGGACTTAATCGCCATGACTCCGCTTAAGGACATCAAGGTGCTCGAACTCGCGAGCGCCATGGCCGCCCCGCTCACCTGCCAGCTGCTCGGCGACCTGGGGGCCGACGTGCTGAAAATCGAGCCGCCCACCGGCGACGGCTACCGCGGCCGGCTGATGGAGAGCGACGCCGACGCGCCCGGGATCAATCCGAGGTTCGCCTGCGTGAACCGCAACAAGCGCAGCCTGGCCATCGACATCCACAACCCTGAGGCCAGGGCCATCGTCGACCGGCTGATCAAGTGGGCGGACGTCCTGATCATCAATTACCGCATGGGCACGCCGGAGCGGCTGGGCTGGGGCGCCGAACGATGCCACGAGCTGAACCCGCGCCTGATCTATGCCCGCCTCACCGGCTACGGCGACAGCGGACCCTGGGCGCGGCGGCGCGGGGCGGACATCTGGACCCAGGCTGTGGGCGGCACCGTGGCCCCGCAGGGGAGCCCCGGCCGCGAGCCGATCCTGGGCTCCACCGCCTTCGTCGACCACGGCACCCCGCTGGCCTTGGCCTACGGGATCACCGCGGCTCTTTACGATCGCGAAAAGACCGGCAAGGGCACGGTGGTGAAGACCAGCCTGCTGGACACCACCCTCTACATGCAGACCTCCTCCAACCTCACCGACTACCTGAACGGCGAGCCGATGGTGGTGAAGGGCGGGCGCGGCTGGGGCGGCGGCTTCCCCATGGGGGCCTATCCCGCCTCCGACGGCGACCTGGTGACCATGATGATCGGCGACGACCAGTGGGACGCCTTCCTGCGGGTGCTGGGCCTCGACCACATGCGCGGCCGCCCCGAGTACGACACCCAGGCCAAGCGCGTCGCCCTGCGCCACGACCTCTATCCCATCCTCGACGAGGCCTTCCGCAAGAAGACCCGCGCCGAATGGGCGAAGATCTTCAAGGACACGGGCATCATCCGCGCCGAGCCCGCCCTGCGCTACGACGAGGTGGCCGCCCATCCGCAGGTGCAGCACAACGAGACCATCATCCCGGTGCCCCACTCCGAGGTCGGCGCCTTCATGGCCATCGCCAGCCCGGTGAGCGTGGGCGGCACCCGCTCCGACATCCGCCTGCCCCCGCCGGGCGTGGGCGAGCATACCGGAGAGATCCTGGGCGAACTGGGCTTCGCGCCCGCCGAGGTGGAGGCCATGTTCACCGGCCAGGTGGTGTTCGATCCCGCGCACCCGGCCACCGCCAATGCCAAGGTCGCCCAGCGCGAAAAATACGCCAAGGACCTCGCCGGCGCGGTCGCCGACGAGGGCTGACCCTAGTCCGCTCCCGCCAGCGGTCCGAACTTCTCCAGCACGGCCAGCTTGTGGACCTTGTCCGTGCCGGTGCGCGGGATGTCGTCGTAGCGGCAGATGAACACCTTGCGCGGGACCTTGAAGGGCGACAGCCGCGCCTTCACCCAGTCCTTGACGAAGGCCTCGGTGAGGTCGGGCCGGCCATCGGTCGCCACCACCGCCATCACCAGCTGCCCCAGGGCCTCGTCGGGGGCGCCTACAACGGCCAGCTCCACCACCCCCGGCGCCTCGCGGATCACCGCCTCCACCTCGTCGGGCGAGACGTTGGCGCCCGAGGTCTTGATCATCCCGCCCAGGCGCGAGCGGAAGAACATGTAGCGATCGCCCCGCTCCTCGCAGAGGTCGCCAGTGTGATAGAACCCGTCTCGGTCGAACACCTCGGCCCGCTCGCGCTTGTACATCCCGTCCATCAACGCCCAGCCGCGCACGCACAGCTCGCCAGGCTGGCCGGGCTCAACCTCCTCGCCGGTCTCCGGGTCCACCAGCTTGCGGTCCATGCCGGGGATGGGCCGACCCACCGATCCCGCCATCTCCGGCGGCAACAGCCCGCCGTCCGGCTCGCCCGAGTGGGTGGCGAGCGTCTCGGTCATGCCGATGCCGCGCGGCAGCTGCCGGGTCGGAACGCTGGGGTCGGTGTTGAGCCACTGCCACTGGGAGGTGTTGAAGGGCTTCAGGCCCGCCAGCAGCTCTGGCGTGCAATCCTCCAGCGCCTTCATCTGCTTGAGCAGGCTCAGCGTGAAGCCGGCCTGCGTCGCCTTTTCGGCGCGGATGGCGGCCACCATCGCCTCCGGCGACTTGTCCGGCTCCAGGATCACGCAGGCGCCGTGGTAGAATGAGCACGTCAGCGACATGAACCCACCCACCCAGAAGAACGGCGAGGTCACGATGGCCCGGTCGCCGCGGCCCAGGTTGGTCGGATAGAGCGTGTTCGTGTCGCCGAGGTAGATCGTCTTGCGCACGATGGCGCCCTGGGTGTGCAGCACCCCCTTGGGGTCCGAGGTGCTGCCCGAGGTGTAGATCAGCAGACCCAGGTCGGCCGCCGAGACGTGCGCCTCCTGTGCGGCCAGCAGCGCCGCCGTCGCCAGGCTCGAGGCCTCGCCCTGGCGCTCCAGCTCGGCAAGCGCGCCGCTGACCCACGGCGCGTCCACGGGCTCGCTGGTCCAGACCTCGCGCAGATAGGGCGCGTCCACCAGCGACAGAGGCCCGTCGGCCGCCCGAGCATCGCCCAGGCCGGGGAACGCCTCCTCCATCCGCGCCACATAGTCGCTGCGCAGGTAGGACTTCGCCATCAGCAGCACCGACAGGTCGGCGTTCCGCACGACGTGGCGCAGCTCGCGCGGCAGGAACAGAGTACTCATGGTCACCGCGATCGCCCCGATCCGGGCTGTCGCCAGCCAGGCGATCGCCCAGTCCGGGCCGTTGGGCAGCATGATCCCGATCCGCGAGCCCTTGCCCGCTCCCCGCGCCACGAGGCCTCGGGCCATCGCCGCCGAGCGCCGGTCCACGTCGCGAAAGGTCAGCGCCGGCTGGCCGGTCATCTTGATGGCGTCAAGGTCGGCGTGCCGCGCCAGGATCTGGCGCCAGAGCTCAGGGACGGTGAGCGCGGTGTCCGTGTCGCCCGTCATCCGTCCCGCATCGTCCCTGGCTCCGCCGACCAGGAAGCGGGCCGGCGGGGTCAACCTGGACCCGATGGCCCGCCCGCATCAAGTTGGATTGCCGAAACTCCTGGTTTGGCGCTCGCAAACGACCTCTGAAGACAAGCGGACTGGGGGCCGCCGCGACCGGTCGTTAGGGAAGATGGTTGCGGCCGCGCAGCTTCGTGTTTCCACTGGTCCCGGCCGGCGGAGACCGGGCGCGATCATCAAGGGAGGCTGAGATGGGCGACAGGACATTGGCGGCGGCGGCGCTGGCGGCTGCGATGCTTTCCTCGGCGGCGGTCGCCGCAGAGACTGCGGCGCCCCCCGCCGCCGTTCCGCAGATCCCCTCCTGGAACCGGTTTGTCGACCGCCTGCGCGATCTCGCCCCGGCCGTGCTCGCCCAGGTGCCGGAAGCGCAACGGTCCGATCCCCAGGTCCAGCAGGAGGTGGTCCGGCTGATGCTCGAGGCCCTGGCCAGCCGCACGGTGGACCAGATTACCGGCGACCCCGATCACCCGACCTTCATGGCGTCTTCCAACATCACCATGAACATCCGCCAGCCCAACGCCGACACCATCTACAAGCGCGCCCGGATCACCCCGGGCGGCGTCTATCGCTTGCGGGGCCACAAGGGCTCGCTGCGGCTGGCCAGGATCGGGCAGTATGTCCGCTCCACCACCGACCTGGACGTCACCGGCGGCCTGCAAAGGGTGAAGGTGGCCGTCTACAACGACCTGAACCTGCTCAAGACCGACGCCCAGGGGCGGTTCGACGTCATCCTGAGCCCGGAGCGTCCGGCCGGCTACACCGGCGACTGGTGGAAGCTCGATCCCGGAACCACCACGCTGGGCATCCGCCAGGTCGCCGCGGACTGGGCCAAGGAGCGCGACCCCACGCTTTCCATCGAGCGCCTGGACGTGCCTGTCGAGCGGCCCCGCCCCAGCGCCGCCGACCTCGAAAGCCGGCTGGATAACCTCGGCGTGACGACGAAGAACATCGCCCTGCAGCTCATCGATCGCCCCGTGGAGATGGAGAAGGCCGGCGCGGTCAACAAGCTCCAGATCATGGACATCGCCGGCGCGGCTCTCGAGGGCCAGTTCTACTACGAGGGCGTCTATGACCTGAAGGACGATGAGGCCCTGATCGTCGAGGCCAAGGTCCCCTCCAGGTGCCTCTACCACTCGGCCCTGCTGACCAACTCGCTCTACGAGACCACCGATTGGTACAACAACCACTCCAGCCTCAACGACAGCCAGACCCGCATCGACAGCGACGGCGTGCTGCGCATCGTGGTCTCCACCCGCGACCCCGGCGTCCCCAACTGGCTCGACACCGCCGGCCACCCCAGCGGCGTGATCCAGGGCCGCTGGATGGGCTGCGACGTCCAGCCCGCGCCCACCGCCCGCAAGGTGGCCTTCGTCGACATCCGCAAGTCCCTGCCGGCCGACACACCCACGGTCACCCCGGCCCAGCGCCAGGCCATCATCCGCGAGCGCCGCGCCCCCTCCAGCAACGCCCGCTCTGGTAGCCGGCTGATCCAGGCTTGACCTTGACCGTGGGATGTTCGACGTCCGAAGCATAGGGACGGAAAAGAGGACATCGCTGTGGCCAAGGCCCTGAAGATCGGCGTGCTGCTGGACACGCCCGCGCACCGCGCGCCGGAGAAGATGCTGAACTCCATCCAGCTGCGGATCGAGCTGGCCAACGCCGCGGGCGGTGTCGAGGGCCGCGACATCGAGCTGGTCCACGAGGTGGCCGACGGCGCCCACTCAGGCCTGCCGGAGAACCTTGTCCCCGCCTTCCACCGCCTCGCCGCCGACCCCTCGGTGATCGGGATCATCGGCCCGGCGATCACCGACAACTGCCTGGTCATCGTCGACGACGTCCAGCGCGCCCGCCTCCCCACTCTCTGCTGGCCGGGCTCCGAGGACTGCCGGGGCGAGTGGTACTTCCAGTTCCAGGTGGGCTCCTTCGCCGACGAGACCCTGTTCCTGGCCCGCGCCATGGCCGCCAATGGCCACCGCCGGATCGGGGTGATCCAGGCTGGGACCACCGGCATGCACTACTTCGCCCATTTCGAGCGCGAAGCGCGGTTCCTGGGCCTGACCATCGCCGGCAAGGAATACGCCCACGTGCACGAGGCGGCCCTCGACGCCCAGGTGAACGCCCTGCGCGAGCAGAGCCCCGACGCCATCCTGTTCCTGGGCATGGGCGAGCCCACCCTGGGCTTCGCGCGCACGGCCCACCGGCTGGGCTGGGACGTGCCCCGCTATTCCAACATCGCCATGCTGCAGATCGCCATGCTGCCCGACGCCGAGCTGGGGCCGTTCGAGGGCCTGGTGTGGGTCGACCAGGTTGAGCCGCGCAACCTTGCTCTGCAGGCCTTCCGGGCGGCCTATCGCGCCCGCTATGGCGCCGAGGCCCTGGGCATCCCCCACTCCGCCGCCGGCTGGGACATGGCCACCCTGATGGTCGAGGCCCTGAAGCGCGCGCCCAATCTCAGCCGCGCCGGCCTCAAGGAGGGGCTGGAGAACGTCAAGCAGCTCCCGGCCGCCACCGGCGGCGTCAACCCGGTGATGGGCTTCTGCAAGTGGGACCGCCAGGCGCTGAAGGGCCCTGACCTGATGATGTACCGCCACGTCCGCGACGGCCGCATCGAGAGCTACACGCCCGGCGCCGCCTGACCTATTGGCAAAGCGGGCGCTTGGTCGCCATCGCCGGCTCGGCCGCATAGGGGCCCACCGGCTGCATCACCAGCTGGCTGGTCATCCCCTGGCTGCGGGCAGAAGCGCACTGCCCGCGCAGCACCCCCGAGGCGTCCAGGAACGTGATGTCCGGCGCCTCCACCCCTGAGCTGATGTCCCCCACCTGGCTGTCGATCGCCAGCACGCCGTCCACCGACAACTCGTTCGGCCGATCCGAGGAGCGGATGAAGAACCCCGACTGGATTTGCACGTTCGCGCCCCGCGCCTGACCCAGCGCCAGGATGCGCCCCCCGTTGGAGATGATCGCCAGCGGATTTGCGATCACGATCCGTCCACCCGTGCCGGGCCCCGACGAGGTGGTGATGACCCCCAGGGCGTCTTCGCGACCCTCCAGAACCAGGTTGCGGTCGGCGGGCAGCAGCAGCGAGATGTCCCCAGCCCGCCCGGCGACGGAGTTGGTGGAGATGAACCCGCCGTCCGCCAGCCGGATCGGCCCGCCCCGGATCACGATCGACCCGGCCGCACCACCGCGCGTGGACAGGTTCTCGCTGGAGACGCTGGTGTCCGTCCCAGCGACACTGACCGCCCCCTCGCTCGCAATGTCGATCGAGCCCGCCGGATTGGGATTGAGCGAACTGGTCTGTATCTGGCTGCCCGCCATCAGCTGGAGAGAGGCCGCCTTTAGGGCGATGCTTCCCGCCGAACCGACCGATAGGTCAGTCGCGCGGGAGCTGATGAGCGAGTAGTCGTCGAGCGAGGCCTGTCCGGCGGATATCGCCACCTTGCCAGCGTTGCCGGACGAGAGCGTGGTCGTGACGATCGAGGATTCCGCCCGCAGATCGAGGTCGTCCGTCGCTATGTCGACTGTCCCGCCGTTCCCTCTCGAGCCCCCCGCCGCTCCGGACTGGATCGTGCTCGCGTTGGTCAGCTGGACCCTCTCGGCCTTGATGGTCACGCCACCGGCGTCGCCCGCCCCATTGGTGGAGGATGAAATCCCCGATCCCTTGAGGTTCAGCGCGCCGGTCTGGATCAGGACCTGGCCAGCGTCGCCCCCTAGGAACGCCCGCGATACGATGCCGCTGCTATCGAGCGCGATATCCCTGGACACCGCGGATACGAGGCCCCCGTCGCCCGCCCCGAACGTCGTCGAGGAGATCACGCTCTGATCCTCCAGCGCCAGGCGATCGATCTTCAGGGCCACCGTGCCCGCCGGGCCCGTCGATCCGACATTTGCCTGGGAACGCACCTCAGAGAAGGTGACCAGGGCCGTCTCCGCGGAAATCGATATCCGACCCCCCGCGCCGGCGCCCTTCGTGGACGATGAGATCACGCTGTTGCCCGAAACCGTCAGACGGGTGGCGGCGATCGTGACATCTCCGGCGTCGCCCCTGCCGGTTGTGTCGGAAGTTATGGAGCCGGTGTTCTCGACCGTCAGTTGCGGCGCGACGATCGATATGTCCCCGCCTTGCCCGGAGCCGAAGGCCGCCGTGCTGACGAAGGCCTGGTTCACCGCCACGGCGCCGGCGCTTATCGACACGTCGCCCGAGGCTCCCGTGGCGAAGCTCACCGAGTCGATGCTGCCGTTTGTCGAAAGCGACACCTTGTCCGCCCTCACCTCCACGGTTCCCGCATCCCCGCCCGAGGCGCTGAACGAGGTGATGCCGCCCTTGTTGCGGATATCCAGGAGCCGCGCTTCCACCAGCACCACGCCACCGTCACCCGATCCGCTCTGGGCGACCGAACTGATGAAGCCGCCGTCCAGTAGCAGGGCGTCCGCCTTGACGCGCACCGAACCCGCATCGCCCGCGCCGCCAGTGCTCGATGAGATCCCCGCGAGGTTTCGAACGGTAAGATTTCCCGCGTCGATCCGCACCGACCCACTCCTGCCGGTGGAGGCCTCTCCGACAGCGTCGGAAGCGACCAGCGCATTGTCCTCCACCAGTATGTCGGCCGCCGTGATCGTTACGTTGCCGGCGTCGCCCCGACCGTATGTCGACGACGTGATCAGTGAGCCGCCGCCGACGCGCAGGCGATCGGCGCTGATCGTCACGTCGCCCGCATCGCCATCGACGGTCGTCGGACCGGTGTCGGACGAGACGGCGCCGGTGATGTCCGCATCCTTCACCTTCAAGACCAGATCCCCCGCGTCGCCCGCGAAGAAGCTGGTTGAAAGGAGCAGACCGCCGACTTGGGTGAACCGGCCCGCGCCGATCCGGATCGACTGGACGTTGTCGCCTGTAGCCCCCACGAAAATCTGCGAGTTGTCCAGCCGGACATCGCCCGTGAACGCCGCCCCCGCCAGCGGATCGGAAAGGGAAACCGAGCGCGCCTGGCCGCCGGTCGCCACCACGTCGAGGCTGCGCATGAACAACTGCCCGGCGCGGACCCCCACATGGGCGGCCGTGAGCGACAGCGGGTTGTTGAAGGTGATGAACTCCTGCCCCACGCCCACCACGGAGATCGAGCCTTCCCCGCCCAGGAACCCGAAGCTCTCTGGCGCGGCCATCGACAAGGTCGAGCCGCCCGGCGCCACCGCCGCGAACCGCGCGCCGTCGGCGAAGCGCAGGCCGCCCGCCGCCGTCGAGAAATAGGCCGCGCCCGGCACGTTCAGCCGCGCACCTTGGGTGAACAGGATCCCCGCCGGGTTGATGAAATAGAAGCTGGCGTTGGGCAGGGCCGTGGAATCGATCGTGCCCGCGATGGTCGACAGCCCGCCGCCGGTCACCCGGTTGATCACACTGGCGACGCCCGCCGGATCGCTCGCCGTCCAGCGCGCGGTCTCGCCCGCGCCCAGGCTGAAGTCCCGGAAACTGTGGAACAGGTTGCCGCCGGCCCGCGCGCCGCCGTCGATGGTCAGCACCGCGCCTGAGCGCCCCACATTCGTCCCAGTCGCCAGGCCCGGCGCCGTGTCGGCCACGATGCTTGTCGGCGCCTGCGCGCCCGCCGGCCCCGCCAGCACCACCGCCAGCACGACCAACGAAATACCCAGGCCGTGACGACGGGACGCGGACAAACGGGTCTCCTGCTGACCGGGCGCGATCCTCGACCGGGACCCGCGAAAAAGCCAGCCCGCGTCTGTCGACCGCCGCCATTTGGCTTCCGGGCCGCCAGCCTCTATCAGGTTCCGGATAGAGGGAGACGATAGATCGCATGACAGAAGCCCAGGCCGCGCCCGGCGGCGTCATCGACATCCTTGACCTGCACGATCCGGTGCTCAGCGATCTGCAGCGCGCCGCCCTGGCCAACACGGTCGTCCCGCCCCTGGAGGAGGAGGCGGTGCTGGAGCAGGCCCGCAAGGCAACGGGCCTCTCCGACTTCGGCGAGCCGGACTTCCGCGAACGCCTGCGGCTCTGGCTCAAATGCGCCGCCGACGACGAGCAGCTGTCCAACGTCGGCAAGGCCGGCGTCTACGGCCTGGCCGTGCGCGCGGCGACCAACCGCCTCTACGTCGAGGATCTGGTCCGCCGCCATCCCCAGATCCTCGACCTGCCCATCGACCGGCCCCTCGCAATCGCGGGCCTGCCCCGCTCGGGCACCACACACCTGCAGAACTTCCTGGCCGCCGACCCCCAGCTGCGTTCCCTGCCCTACTGGGAGGCGATCCGCCCCTTCGCCGCCGCCGACGAGATCGCGAAACCCGGCGAGACCGATCCCCGCTGGCTGAAATGCGCCGCCGAGTGGGAGCGGGCAGACGCCATGATGCCCATCAGCAAGGCCATGCACCCGTTCGATCCCGAGCACATCAGCGAGGACATCGAGCTTCAGAACCTGAACTTCAGCTCCTACCACATTGAATTCATTTCCGGCCGCTCGCCGGTCTGGCGGGACTACTACTTCGCCCACGACCAGGCCCCCACCTACCGCTACATGAAGAAGGTCCTGCAGGCGCTGGACTTCACCACCGGCGGCGGCCGTCGCTGGCTCCTGAAATGCCCGCAGCACATGGAGCAACTCAAGGCCTTCAACAGCGTATTCCCGGACGCCACCCTGGTGATCAACCACCGCGATCCGGTGGCCTCGATCCAGTCGGCCATCACCGGCAACTGCTACCGCGCCCGGCTGCGGCGCACGGTGGTCCAGCCGGATGAAACTGCGGAGTACTGGATCGACCGCTACGAGCGCCTGCTGCGCGCCTGTGTGCGCGACCGCGATACCATCGCCAGCGACCAGGCGATGGACGTCTACTTCCACGAGCTGATGGCCGACCCCATGACCCAGGTGGAGGCTATCTACCGCAAGGCCGGCCTGCTCATCGACGCGGCTTTGCGCGAGCGCTGGCGGGCCTTCATGGCCGACAACCCGCGCGGCAAGCACGGCCAGGTGCGCTACGATCTGCGCCGCGACTTCGGCCTGACGCCGGAGGAGATCCGCGCCCGCTTCCAGTTCTACATGGACCGGTTCCCCGTCCGCGTAGAAGTCCGCTGACACTCACAAGGATCATTGGCATGACATTCCAGAACGCGGGCTTCATCGGCCTGGGCGACCAGGGTGGCGGGATCGCCGAGCGGATGCTCTCGCAGGGGGTGAAGCTCCGCGTGTGGGCCCGTCGGCCCGAGGCGCTGGAGCCCTTCGTGGCCCTGGGGGGGACGGCCTGTCCCGACCCCAAGAGCCTGGGCGCGGCTTGCGACCAGGTAGGCGTCTGCGTCGTTGACGAGGCGGGAGTCCGCGCCGTGCTGGACGGCCCGAACGGCGTCTTCGCCGGCATGAAGCCCGGCGGGGTGATCGCCATCCATTCCACCATCTCGCCGGAGGCGTGCCGCGATCTGTCGAAGATCGCCGCCGGCCACGGCCTGACCCTCATCGACGCCCCCGTCAGCGGCGGCCGCAAGGGCGCCCTGGCCGGAACCATGTCGGTGATGATCGGCGCCGATCACCAGGTGGCCGAGCGTTGCAGGCCGCTGTTCTCCACCTTCGCCACAACCATCGTGCGCCTGGGGCCCGTGGGCTCGGGCCAGGTGGCCAAGCTGGTCAACAACACCATGACCGCGGCGAACATGGCGCTGGTCCACGTGGCCCGCGGCTATGCGGAGGAACTTGGGCTCGACCCGGTGGCGTTTCTGGATCTGGCGAGCGTCAGCGGCGGCCGCAGCCACGGCCTGAACCTCTATGTCAACGCCGGCCACCTCGGCAATTTCCAGCATGCGGCCAAGATGCTGCGCAAGGACGTGGGCCTGCTCACCGCCCTGGCCGGGAACTGCGCGGACCAGACCCTCGTGGAGGTCGCCAACCGGTTCAACACCTACGCCGACGAAGCGGCGACCTGATCCCGCCCTTCTGCTAGGAGGCCCCAACGCCAGTCCCTGAGAAAGACCTAGAATGACAACCCTCCGCCGCGCCGCGATCGTCAGCCCCATCCGCACCGCCGTCGGCAAGTTCCAGGGCGCCCTGTCGTCCATCACGGCCGGCGAGCTGGGCGCGGTGATCCTGCGCGCCCTGGTGGAGCGGACCGGCATCGATCCGGCCCGCGTGGACGACGTGATCTTCGCCCAGGGCTACGGCAACGGCGAAGCCCCCTGCATCGCCCGCTGGTCGCTGCTGGCCGCCGACTTCCCGATCAGCGTGCCGGGCTACCAGCTCGACCGCCGCTGCGGCAGCGGCCTGCAGGCGGTGATCGACGCGGCGATGATGGTCCAGACCGGCGTGGCCGACCTGGTCATCGCCGGCGGCGTCGAGAGCATGAGCAACGCCGAATACTACTCCCTGGACATGCGCAGCGGGGCCCGCGCCGGCTCCGTGACCATGCACGACCGTCTCTCGCGCGGCCGGGTGATGAGCCAGCCGATCAGCCGCTTCGGGGTGATCAGCGGCATGATCGAGACCGCCGACAACCTGGCGAGGGACTACAACATCACCCGCGAGGCCTGCGACGAGTACGCCGCCGCCAGCCACCAGCGCGCCGCCGCCGCCTGGGCGGCCGGCAAGTTCGACTCCGAGCTGGTGAAGGTCGCCGTGCCGCAGAAGAAGGGCGACCCGGTGATCTTCGAGAAGGACGAAGGCGTCCGTGCCGACGCCACGACGGAGAGCCTGTCCAAGCTGCGCGCCATCGAGAAGGACGGCTTCGTCACCGCCGGCAACGCCAGCCAGCAGAACGACGCCGCCGCCGCCTGCCTGGTGGTGGCCGAGGACAAGCTGGCCGAGTTGAAGCTCGATCCCCGCGCCTGGTTCGTGAACTGGGCCGCCGCCGGCTGTGAGCCCTCGCGCATGGGCATCGGCCCGGTGCCCGCGGTCGAGCGCCTGTTCGCCCGCAACGGCTTGGGCTGGAGCGACATCGACCTCGTTGAGCTGAACGAGGCCTTCGCCCCGCA
>CANJKG010000066.1 GCA_947474775.1 Caulobacteraceae bacterium
TCCCCCGCCAGATGAGCGAGACCCTGCTCGCCCCGGCGCGGATCGCGCTGGTGGGCACCCCCAATTGCGGCAAGACCGCGCTCTTCAACGCGCTGACCGGCAGCCGCCAGAAGGTGGCCAACTACGCGGGCGTCACCGTCGAGCGGAAGGAAGGCCACGTCACCACGCCGGGCGGGCGCATCCTGTCGATCCTCGACCTGCCCGGCACCTATTCGCTGCGCGCGCGCAGCCCCGACGAGGCGGTGACCCGCGACGCCGTGCTGGGGCGGCTGTCGGGCGAGGTCCCGCCGGACGTGATCCTGTGCGTGGCCGACGCGACGAACCTGCGCCTGGTGCTGCGGTTGCTGCTGGAGCTCAAGGCGGTGGGCCGGCCGATGGTGCTGGCGCTCAACATGTACGACATCGCCCAGCGCCAGGGCCTGCGGATCGACCTGGAGGGCCTGTCGCGTGAACTCGGCTGTCCGATCGTCACCACCGTCGCCACCCGCAAGCGTGGCATCGACGAGCTGGTGGCCAAGGTTGACGCCCTGGCGAAGGCCGGCGCCCTTCAGGAGCCCAGCACCTGGCATGAGCCGGACGCGGGCGAGATCCGCGCCGCCCACCGCGAGGCGGCCCGTATCCTGAAGATCCATGTGCGCCCGCCCGAGCGGCCGGACACCATGACCGCCAAGGTGGACGCGGTCCTGCTGCACCCAGTGGGCGGCCTCGTCATCCTGTTCGCCCTGCTGTTCCTGATGTTCCAGGGGGTGTTCACCTGGGCCGGCCCGCCGGCCGACCTGATCGACGCCGGCTTCGCCTGGCTGGGGGGCGTGGTGGGCGAGGCCCTGCCCGACGGCCTGCTTAAGAGCCTGATCGCCGACGGCCTGATCGCCGGGGTGGGCAGTGTGCTGGTGTTCCTGCCGCAGATACTGGTGCTGTTTTTCTTCATCCTTCTGCTGGAGGACTTCGGCTACATGGCGCGCGCCGCCTTCCTGATGGACAAGATCATGGGGGGCGCCGGTCTGCATGGGCGCGCCTTCATCCCGCTGCTGTCGTCCTTCGCCTGCGCGATCCCGGGGATCATGGCGGCGCGGGTGATCGACCAGAAGCGTGACCGGATGACCACCATCCTGGTGGCGCCGCTGATGACCTGCTCGGCGCGGATTCCGGTCTACACCCTGATCATCGGGGCGTTCATTCCCAACCAGACCGTGGGGCCGGGCCTGTCGCTGCAGGGGCTGGTGATGTTCGGCCTCTATGCGGCGGGGATCGTCAGCGCGCTGTTGGTCTCATTCGTGATCCGCAGGGTGTTCTGGCGCGGCGCGGTGGAGCCGTTCCTGATGGAGCTGCCGACCTACAAGCTGCCCTCGCCGGCGAACGTCGCCAGCAACCTCCTGCTCAGGGCCCGGATCTTCATCACCCGCGCGGGGCGGATCATCCTGCCGCTGATGATCCTGGTCTGGTTCCTGTCGACCTTCCCGGGGCCGCCGCCGGGCGCCACCGAGCCGGCCATCGACTACAGCTTAGCCGGCATGATCGGCCATGCGATCCAGCCGCTGTTCGCGCCGATCGGCTTCAACTGGCAGATGGTGGTGGCGCTGATCCCGGGTTTCGCGGCGCGCGAGGTGGCGGTGGCGGCGCTGGGCACGGTCTATGCGGTGGGCGACGCCGAGGCCAACGTGGGGGCGCTCGGCGCCCGGCTGGCGGATTCGTGGTCCCTGGCCACCGGACTGTCGTTCCTGGCCTGGTACATCTTCGCCCCGCAGTGCGCGGCGACCCTGGGGGTGGTGAAGCGGGAGACCAACTCCTGGGGCTGGACGGCGGTGATGTTCCTCTACATGACCGCGCTCGCCTACCTGGCCTCGCTGGCGACGTATCACGCTGCGGTGGCGCTGGGAGCGGGTTAGATGGTTGCCGGGAATTCAGCGTGCGGCTTAACCGTCGCTCAATCGGTGGGCGCGCACAGTTCTTCTTAGAGTAGCAAACTCTAGTGAGAGCTTAGGCCCATGACCGGCAAAACGCCGTCCACACGTAAACCCACCCTCGCGACCAGGGTGCGCGAGGCTCTTGAGCTCCTGGGCGGCGAAGCCCACCGGGGGCTGGTGATCGAGCAGGTGGCCCGCAATCTCGGCCACGACGTGCGCCAGATCCCCGACGACCTGCAGGACGCCCTGATCCACAGCTTCGAGGACAACTGGCGCGACGAGCGCAAGCGGGCGACCTACGGCTTCCACCTGCCGTTCGGCGAAGGCTCCCACCGCTGGGGCCTGCGCCAGGAGTGGGCGCACTAACCCGGCGCTTCAGGCCGGCTCTACGGCCTGTTCGATGGCGCCGAAGATGCTGTGACGCTTGCCGTCGCGCATCTCGATGCGGCCAATGTCGCCGGCCTTGAGCGCCGGCTTGGGCGCGCCGTCGCCGGCGCCGACGATCGAGCCGACACGCAGGGCCTGCGACTTGGCGGCATCGGCCACCAGGGCGGCGAAATCGAAGGCGCGCTCGGCGGGCTCGGTCACCAGGCGGCCGTTCAGCTCCATCTCCAGGCAGCCGGTCAGCCGGCCGTCGCGCCAGCCCTCCAGCGCGTCCGGCGTCACAGCCACCGGGGAGAAGCTGGACGCCGGCTTGGCGGCCTCGCCCGGCGTGGCGTTGCGCAGGCACAGCATGACCAGCCGGATCGCGGCGGAGGCCTCCTCAGGGCCCGCGCCCTGCGGCGCCTCGCCGGTGACCACGGCCACGCCCGCGCTCAGGTCGAGGCCGTCGGCGGCGCCCAGCGGGATAGGCTCGCGCGGGGCGCGAAAGTCCTCCTGGCCCTCCCAGGTGCGGGGCAGCGGGCTTGCGGCGTCGTGCTCGTGGAACCGGTCCTTTGGCACCGAGCCATGCTCCAGGCTCTCGGCGAGGCCACGCAGTTGCGGCTCGCAGCGTTCCCACTCCTCGAGAGCCGCCTTCAGAGTGGGGGCGATGTGGCCCGCCTCCGTGAACCAGGCGAGGTCGTTGGAGACCACGACCAGACGACCGTCCTCGCCACCCTTCAGAGACGCCAGTTTCATTCCGTCCTCACCTCATTGTGGATCACGCGCGATCAGGCGCGTCTGACGCACGCCCTGCTCGTAAGCATGCGCCTGATAGACCGTGACCTCCACCCGGATATCGCCGCGGGGCGCATCGTCCCAGAGATAGCCCCGCTCGAAGAGCACCGTGCGGCCCGCCGGCGTGAAGCCCTCGAAGGTGTCGCCCCAGGGTACGTGGGGGGCGAGCTCGCGCCATTTCAGGGCGCAGGCGCGGACGATCTCCTCGTCGGCGGCGGCGCTCAGGTCGGGGTCTTCGGCCATCCCTGCAGCTTTGATCGGGCCGGCCCGCGAGACAAGCGTGGCCAGGACTGCTAGCCAAAGGCCACTTGCTTCGTCTGGAGTATCGATGTTCCGCAAACTCTACGCGTGGGTTAAGGGGCTGGCCTCCACCCGCCAGGCGCCGGCGGCGCTGGCGGTGGTGTCATTCGTGGAGAGCTCGGTCTTCCCGATCCCGCCGGACGTGATGCTTGTGCCGATGGTGGCGACCCGGCCGAACAAGGCCTTCGTCTTCGCCACCATCTGCACGGTGGCCTCGGTGCTGGGCGGGCTGCTGGGCTATGCCATCGGCCTGTGGCTGGAGCCGGTGGCGCTCTCCATCCTCAAGGCGTTCGGCCATCCGGAGGGCGCCGCGGAGTTCCAGAAGTGGTTCGCCCAGTGGGGCCTCTATGTGATCCTGCTGAAGGGGCTGACGCCGTTCCCCTACAAGATCGTCACCATCAGCGCGGGCCTGGCCCATTTCGACCTGTTCACCTTCATCTGGAGCTCGGTGCTGACCCGCGGCGCGCGGTTCTTCGTCGAGGCCGCGATTCTCAAGCGCTACGGCCCGGCGATGATGGCGGAGTTCGAAAAGCGGCTGAACCTCTACGCCACCCTGTTCATCGTGCTGATCGTCGGCGGCTTCGTGGCCCTGAAGTATTTGGGCTGAGCCCGCCTTTCGGGCGATAAGGACCGATGACCAAGGCGCTCTCTCCCATCCTGGCGCGCTGGCGGCTGCTCGCGCTGCTGGCCTCGGCGACCATGCTTGCAAGCGCGCACGCCTTCCAGACTTTCGGCGGACTGGAGCCCTGCATGCTGTGTCTGCGCCAGCGGGAGGTCTACTGGACCGCGCTGGGGCTGGCGGCGGCGTTCATGGCCCTGGTGCGCCTGCCGGGCGGCCCGCGCTGGCGCGAGGCGACTTGCTGGGTGCTGGGGCTGGTGTTCCTCGTGGGCGCGGGCGTCGCGGCCTATCACGCCGGCGCCGAGTGGAAGTTCTGGCCCGGGCCCAGCGCCTGCGGCGGGGGCGCGGGTTTCGACGCCGACAGCCTCTCGGCCTTCCTGGAGGGCAAGGAGGTCAATGCGGTGCGCTGCGACGAAGCCGCCTGGGTGTTCGCAGGGCTCTCGATGGCCGGGTGGAACGCTCTGATCTCCCTCGTGTTACTAAGCTTGAGCGTGCTTGCGGCGCTGCGCGAAAGGACCAGGCGATGAGCGACAAGACGATACCGCCGCGCCCAGGCCGGGGCGCCGTGGCCGCCCGGCTGGCGGAGATCTTGCGCGTGGACCACGCCGGTGAACTGGGCGCGGCGGCCATCTACCGGGGCCAGCAGGCGGTGCTGGGCGAGGCGCCCGGCCACGAGCGGATCGCCGGCCAGCTGGCCGAGATGGCGGCGCACGAGGACGCCCACCTGGCCCGCCTCGACGCCCTGATGATCGAGCACGAGATCCGGCCGACGGCGCTGGCCCCCATCTGGCGCATGGCCGGCTTCGCCCTGGGGGTCGGGACCGCGCTGATGGGCGACAAGGCCGCGCACGCCTGCACCGAGGCGGTGGAGACGGTGATCGGCGAGCACTACGCCGCCCAGATCGCGGAGCTGGCCGAGCGGGAGCCGAAGCTCGCCGCCGAGTTGGCCGGCTTCCGCGACGACGAGCTGGCCCACCGCGACCTAGCCGCCGCCGAGGGGGCCCACGAAGCCCCGGGCTATCCGTTTCTCTCGGCGGTGATCGGGGCCGGTTGCCGGGCCGCCATCAAGATCAGCGAGAAGATCTGAAGCCCTCGCGCCCGGGTTGCGACTCAGGGCGAAAATACATCCTCTACGGACTCGCGCCGACTCGATCGTTCTGCTTTTGTTCGGCAAGAGCAGGGTCGGTTCAGGCGGAATCGCCTGAGCCGTGAATCCTGCTCTCATTCAAGGTGCCGAGCCTGATTCACGGTTCAGATCGCATTGATCTGAACCGATCAGGCTCAGAGGTGTGGGATGGCCGACGGAACAGCACTTGTGAGATCGCCCCGCTGGCGGCCGTGGCTGAGCGCCGCCACGGCGCCGCGCAGCAGCCTGTGGGCAACCTGCCGCTGCGGGCGCGAGGCGCGGATCGACCCCGAGCGCTGGGTGGCCCAGGGCCTGGGCCGGCAGGCGGTGGAGCAGTTGGAGACCCGCCTGCGCTGCCTGTGCGGCGCCCGCGGCGTGCCCCTGGAAATCCGTGGCCTGGCCGAGGCCCCGCGCGGGCCTTCCGGCGGGATCTACATGTTCCGATGACTTGCCCAGGAGGGCGCGAGGCTCCATCCTGGCGGGATGCTCGAAGGTAGGAAGGTTCTCATCACCGGCCACACCGGCCAGGTCGGCGCCGCGATCGCCGTCGCCCACGCCCCACGCTGCGAGATGTGGGGCCTAGCCCGCTACAGCCGGCCAGGATCGCGCGAGGCGGCCGAGGCCATCGGCGTCCGCCCCGTGGTGGGCGACTTCGCCACGGGCGACTTCGGGGAGACGCCGGACGACTTCGACTATGTGCTGCACTTCGCCGCCAACACCCGGCCGGGCACAGCCGACGTGGGCATGGTCCAGAACGCCGAGGGCACGGGCCTGCTGATGGCCCACTGCCGCAAGGCCAAGGCCTTCCTGCATGTGAGCACGACCAGTTGTTACATGGACAATCCCGATCCCTACCACGTCTACAAGGAGACCGATCACCTGGGTGGACAGAGCCTGTTCGCCCTAGGCTACGGGACCACCAAGATCGCCGGCGAAGGGGTTGTGCGCACCATGGCCCGGCTCTTCAACCTGCCGGTGACCATCGCCCGGCTGGATGTCTCCTACGGCGGGCCCTACGACGACGGCGGTCTGCCGGGGAAGCACCTCGACTTCCTGATCGAGGGCCAGCCGATCCGGCTGCCCGAGAGGCCGTGCATGCATTCGCCGATCCACGAGGACGACCTGTGCGACCATATCGAGCCGCTTCTGCAAGCGGCCTCGGTCCCGGCCACCATCGTCAACTGGGGCGGCGATACGGGGGTCAATGCGGTGGACTGGGTGAACTACCTTGGCTCGCTGATCGGCAAGGTCCCCAACTACCAGTTCGTGGACGGCGCGCTGTATCCCAACTGCATCACCGACACCGCCAAGGGCCGCGAGATCGGCCTGACCTGGAAGGTGCCGTGGAAGGCTGGCATGCGCCGGATGATCGCGGCGCGGCGCCCCGAGCTCGTTATCCGGGAAAGCGGACCGGAATAGACGCCCATGGAAACGCTGGACGCCTTCATCAGCGGCCTGCCGAAAGCCGAATTGCACCTGCACATCGAGGGCAGCCTGGAGCCCGAGCAGATGTTCGCCTTCGCCCGGCGCAACAAGGTCGCCCTGCCGTTCAGGTCGGTGGAGGACGTGCGCGCCGCCTATGCCTTCTCGCGGCTGCAGGACTTCCTTGACATCTACTACCAGGGCGCGAGCGTGCTGCTGACCGAGGAGGACTTCGCCGACCTGGCGCTGGCCTATTTCGAGCGGGTGGCCGCCGATGGGGCGAGCCACGTGGAGCTGTTCTTCGATCCGCAGACCCACACCGGGCGCGGCCTGCCCTTCCAGGTGGTCGCCGACGGCCTGCTGGCGGGGATGGCCGAGGCCGAGCGGCGATGGGGCGTGACCTCCAAGCTGATCCTCTGCTTCCTGCGCCACCTGCCGGAGGACGAGGCATTGGCGACCCTGGCCGAGGCCGAGCCCTTCCTGGACCGGATCGCGGGCGTGGGGCTGGACTCCTCGGAGGTGGGCTTCCCGCCGGCCGGTTTCCAGCGGGCCTACAAGGCGGCCCGGGAGTGGGGACTGAAGCTGGTGGCCCACGCCGGCGAGGAAGGACCCCCGGAATACGTCTGGGAGGCCCTGGACGTGCTGGGGGTGGACCGGATCGACCACGGCAACCGGGCGCTTGAGGACCCCGCCCTGGTGTCGCGGCTGGCGCGGGATGGGATGACGCTGACGGTCTGCCCGCTCTCCAACCTGAAGCTCTGCGTGGTGGACGATCTGACCCGCCATCCCCTGAAGCGGATGCTGGACCTGGGCCTGAAGGCCACGATCAATTCCGACGACCCGGCCTATTTTGGCGGCTACCTGGGGGCCAACTGGCTCGCGGTGGCCGAGAAGCTCGCGCTGAGCCGCGAGGACCTGGTCACGCTCGCCAAGAACAGCTTCACCGGCTCGTTTCTCTCGCCCGATGAGATCGTCCGGCACACAGCGGCTGTGGACGCCCACGCCGCAACGACCAGGGAGGATGGACCATGATCCGGCTGGAGTGCTTCTTCGACTGCTCGAGCCCCTGGTCGTACCTCGGCGTCCACAACCTGCAGCCCATGGCGAAACGGCTCAACGTCCCGGTGACGTGGCGGCCAGTGCTGGTGGGCGGGGTGTTCAACAAGGTCAATTCGGTGGTCTACGCCAACCGGGCTAACCCACCGGTGCCGGTCAAACGGGACTGGTCGCGCAAGGACATGCAGGACTGGGCGCGGTTCTCGGGGATCGTGATCAACAACCCGCCCGCCTGCGGCCACCCGGTCAATTCGGCCATGTGCATGCGCATCTGCCTGGTCCTTCAGGACAGCTCCGACACGCGGATGATGGCCTTCGCCATGGCCGCCTATCGGGCCCTGTGGAAGGACGGCCGCAACCTCGGCCACGAGGAGGTCATGCGCTACGTCTGCGCCGAGGTGGGCGAGGATCCCGAACCCCTGCTCGCCGCCGCCCGCACCGAGCCCGTCAAGCAGAAGCTGTGGGACAATGGCGAGGAACTGATGACGCGCGGCGGATTCGGGGTGCCGACAATCTTCCTGAACGGCGACGACATGTACTGGGGCAGCGACCGGCTGCCGCTGATCGAGCACGCTATCGGCCGGATCCAGGCTGGGGAGCGCGCGCCGGCCTGAAGCTTTCCCCCGCCCCGGAGGGGGGCTTATAGGATCCCGACGGGCGCGCGAATCACGGAAGGTCATCCGCGGGTATGGGGCGTTCCCCGATCGAGACTCCTGGCCCGGGGCCAGTGGAGACGGGCCCGATCCTGAAGCGGGTGATCGCCAACGCCGGCATGCTGCTGGGCGGGCGCTCGGTGAACGCCCTGCTGGGCCTCGGGTATATGGCCCTGGGCGCGCGCGGCCTCGGGGTGGCGCAGTTCGGGGTGCTGGTGCTGATCCACGCCTTCGCCCAGTTCCTCGGCGACGTGGTCAAGTTCCAGTCCTGGCAGACGGTGCTGAACTATGGCGCGCGGCCGCTGGCCGAAGGCCGGGTCGCCGATTTCCAGCGCGTGCTGCGGTTCACGATCATGCTGGATCTGGCCAGCAGCGTGATGGGGGTGGCGATGGGAGTGGCCGGCGCCTTCCTGTTCGCCGACGACCTGGGCTGGCAGTCGGCCTATGCCCCGGCGGCGGCGGGCTATGTGGTCTCGGTGGCATTCATGGTTTCGGCCGCGCCCCTGGGACTGCTGCGGCTGTTCGACCGGTTCGACATCATGGCCCGGCAGACGGCCCTGGTCTCCCTGGTGCGGCTGATCGGCAGCGCCATCGCCTTCGCCTTCGACGCGCCCCTGTGGGCCTACCTGCTGGCCTGGGGCCTCGGGCCACTGGCGGGGTTCGTCTATCTGGTGGCCGGGTCGTGGCGCGAGCTCAGCCGCAGGGGTCTGCTGGCGGGCTTCTCCTGGCGCGGACCGCTGACCGAGGGGATGCCGGGCATCTGGCGGTTCGCCTGGGCGACGAACATGTCAGCCACCCTGGAGGTGGCCTTCACCCATCTGATCACCCTGATGATGGGCGCCCTACTGGGCCCGGCGCAGGCGGGACTGTGGCGGGTAGGCGCCCAGATCGCCGACGCCGTCGCCAAGCCCGCCAAGCTGCTGGTCCCGGCGCTGTACCCCGAGCTGGCCAGGCTGCGGGCCGAGGAGGGCGAAGGAACCATGTGGCGGCTGGCGCGACAGGTGGGCGTGCTGGGCGGCGCGGTGGGGCTTGCGCTGCTGGCGGTCGCCACCGCGGCCGGGGAGCCGCTGCTGGCGCTGATCATGGGACGCGAGTTCGCCGCCGCCGCCGACGTGATGACCTGGCAGGTGGCCGCCGCGGTGATCGGCATCTTCGCCCTCCCGCTGGAGCCGATGCTGGTGTCCCTGGGCAAGGCCGGCGCGACCGCCTGGGTGAGGCTGGCGGTCAGCGTGCTGTTCCTCAGCGCCTTGGTTCCGGTGGTGGGTCGGTTCGGCCTCATCGGGGCCGGGGCGGTCGTGGTCGGCGCCTCTGTCGCGCTCGGCCTTGGCATGGGCTGGATACTGCTTCGGGCTCCCGAAGCCGGCGATCTCCGCAAGAAATCCCTTGCGGATCGCGGACCGGACGCGTGAAAGGCGGGATGTGACACCTACTCCCACAGCGCCGCAGCGCCCTCTGCGCAACGCCGACTTCGCCACCCTGCTGGAGGCGCTTGAATTTGCGGCCCAAGGGCCAACCGGGCTGAACCTCTATAGCCTGCGCGGCGAGCTGGTCCGGGCCTGGCCCTACGCGGAGGTGGCGTCCGAGGCCGAAGCCCTGGCGCGCAGTATGCTGGCGGCTGGCCTGGAGCCCGGCGACCGGGTGGCCCTTATCGCCGAGACCAACGACGAGTTCATCCGCGCCTTCTTCGCCTGCCAGTACGCCGGCCTGATCCCCGCGCCGCTGCCGCTGCCCGCGCCGCTGGGCGGGCGCGAGGCCTATGTGGAGCAGATCGGCCGGATGGCGGCCTCGGCGGAGGCTGCCGCCCTGTTCGGCCCGGCGGCCCTGTCCGAGTGGGTGCGCGACGCCGGCCGCGCCGCCGGCGTCCGCCTGGACCTGAACCTGGCCGACCTGCCTGAGGGCGCCGGCCGCGAGCTGCCGCGGGTGGCGCCGGACGATCCCTGCTACCTGCAGTTCTCTTCGGGAAGCACACGCTTCCCGACCGGGGTGCTGGTGACCCACCGGGCGCTGATGGCCAACGCCTTCGCCAGCACCTCCCATGGGCTGGCGGTGCGGCCGCAGGACCGGACGGTCTCGTGGCTGCCGCTCTATCACGATATGGGACTGGTGGGCTTCCTGCTGAGCCCGCTGTGCCGGCAGATGTCCCAGGATCTTCTGCCCACCGGGGCCTTCGTGCGCCGTCCGCTTCTGTGGCTGGACCTGATGAGCCGCAACCGGGCCACCATCACCTACAGCCCCACCTTCGGCTACGAGCTGTGCGCGCGCCGGGCCGAGACCGCCGACATCAGCCACCTGGACCTGTCGTGCTGGCGGGTGGCCGGCCTAGGCGGGGACATGGTCCGCGCCGGTCCCCTGGAGATGTTCGCCGAGCGGTTCGCCCCCGTGGGCTTCGACCCCAAGGCCTTCGTGGCCAGCTACGGCATGGCCGAGGCGACGCTCGGCCTGACCATGGCGCCGCTGGGACGCGGCCTGACCATCGAGACCCTGGATGTGGACCGCTTGGAGCGCGACGGGGTGGCGGCCCACGGCGGCCGGGCCGACCGCCAGCGGGCCTTCGTCCGCTGCGGACCGATCTTCCCGGACCACCAGCTGGAGGTCCGCGACGAGACCGGAGCCGTCCTGCCGGACTGGCGGGTAGGCCGCGCCTTCGCCCGCGGGCCCAGTCTGATGCGCGGCTATTTCCGCAACCCCGAGGCCTCAGCTGCGGTGCTGTCCGACGACGGCTGGCTGGACACCGGCGACCTGGGCTTCATGGCCGATGGTGAGTTCACGCCCACCGGCCGGGCCAAGGACCTGATCCTGCTGAACGGTCGCAACGTCTGGCCGCAGGATCTGGAGTGGACCGCCGAGCAGGAGCTCGCCGGCCTGCGCAGCGGCGACGTGGCCGCCTTCGCGGTGGATGGAGAGGCGGAGGAGAAGCTGGTGATCCTGGTGCAATGCCGCTCCAGCGACCCGGAGGTCCGGCGCAAGCTCGCCGAGGACGTCGCGGCCCTGCTGCGCGCTCGCCACAGCGTCGACCCGCAGGTCCACTTGGTGGGCGCGCACGCCCTGCCGCAGACCTCGTCGGGCAAACTCAGCCGCTCCAAGGCGCGCGCCCTGTTCCTGGCGGGAGCCTTCAACGCCGTTGCGGTCTAGGCCGTGAGCCGCCTCGCGGCCGTCACCGGGGCCACCGGCTTCCTCGGCCGGCGCCTGGTCGCGACCCTGGCCGCCGAGGGCTGGACGGTGCGGGTGCTGTGCCGGCGCGATCCCGTCGACGCCGCCTGGCGCGGGCTGGAGCCCCAGGTCGTGCTCGGCGACCTGGCTGATCTGGCGGCGCTGAAGCGGCTCTGCGCAGGCGCCGACGCCGTCATCCACGTGGCGGGGGTGATCAAGGCCCGCACCCGCGCCGACTACGAGGCGGCCAACGTCGAGGGTGCGCGGCGGCTGGCGTTGGCGGCCGGCGTCGCGGCGCCCGGCGCGCCTGTTATCCTGATCTCCAGCCTCGCCGCCCGCGAGCCGCAGCTCTCCGACTATGCGGGCACGAAACGCGCCGGGGAGACGGTGGCGGCGGAGGTCCTGGGGCCTAGGCTGACCGTCGCGCGGCCGCCGGTGGTCTATGGGCCGGGCGACTGGGAGACCCTCTCGCTATTCAAGGCTGCGACCAAAAGTCCCGTCCTTCCGCTGCTGGACCCCGCCGCGCGGATCGCCATGATCCATGTGGAGGACGCCTCCCGGCAGGTCGCCTGGCTGGCCGGCAATCCCTCCGGCGGGGTGGTTTCCCTCTCGGACGAGCGGCCCGAAGGCTACAGCTGGCGAGAACTGATGGGAGAGGCCGCCAGGGCCTGCGGCAGGACCCCGGCGCTGGTCCGCATCCCGGCCGCCGCAGCCCGCCTGGCGGGGCTGGTGGGGGAGGCTCGGCGCCTTATGGGCTCGACGCCGATGCTCAGTGCTGGCAAAACGCGCGCACTGCTGCACACGGACTGGAGCGTGCCACAGGGTGAAGGAGCCCTTGCTGCGCCCCCTCCAAGTATCGGTTTGTCGGAGGGTTTCCGCCAGACAGTCCGTTGGTACAGGGCGGCGGGATGGCTGGAAGCAGAATGACTTTTTAGCGTCTACGAAGTGACGCTATTGTGGAAATCGTGCTCCGGGTGTCCTAGCTGTAGGATTCGACTGATTTGGTTTTGCAAGTCCGGGGACTCGCTTTCGAATGGCCGAACTGGTGACTGATCTCACCGAGCGCGAGATCGCCCGTGCGGCGGAGACGGTTTTGGGCCGTCCCGTGACCGTCACAGGCGAGACCGATATCGCGCGGGACCTTGCGGTGGACTCCCTGGCGCTCATGAACATCGTGATGGAGCTCGAAGACAGGTTCGACCTGTCGATTCCCCTCGACCGCCTGGCGGTCGTGGAGACTGTGGGCGACCTCGCGGCTTTGGTTAACGAACTGCGGATGAAGGCTTGAGTATGGGGCTGCTCAGCAAACACATCGCCTACAGCGAGGCCTATAGCGAGATCCAGCGCTATGGCGCCGATCCGTTCAACGTGCGTTTCGACCGCGTGCTCTCACCCACAGAGGGCGAGCTGAACGGCAAGCGCATGATCCTGGTGGGCACCAACAACTACCTGGGCCTGACCTTCGATTCGGAGTGCGTGGAGGCCTCGGTGGACGCGGTGCGCGCCTGGGGCACCGGCACCACGGGCTCGCGGATCGCCAACGGCAGCTTCGACGGCCACGTCCTGCTGGAGCGCGCGCTGGCCAAGTTCTATGGCCGCAAGCACGCCATGGTGTTCACCACCGGCTACCAGGCCAATCTTGGGGTGCTCTCCAGTCTGGTGGGACGCGGCGACCACCTGATCCTCGACGCCGACAGCCACGCCTCGATCTACGACGGCTCGCGGCTCGGCCACTCCGAGGTGATCCGTTTCCGCCATAACGACCCCGAGGATCTCTACAAGCGCCTGAAGCGCCTGAAGGGCGACCCCGGCGACAAGCTGATCGTCGTCGAGGGCATCTATTCGATGATGGGCGACGTCGCCCCGTTGAAGGAGATCGTGGCGGTCAAGCGTGAGATGGGCGCCTACCTGCTGGTGGACGAGGCCCACTCCATGGGCGTGCTGGGCGAGACCGGTCGCGGCCTGGCGGAGCTCGCGGGCGTCGAGGCCGACATCGACTTCATCGTCGGCACCTTCTCCAAGAGCCTGGGCGCCATCGGCGGCTTCTGCGTCTCCGACGCCGAGGACTTCGACATCATGCGGGTGGTGAGCCGCCCCTATATGTTCACCGCCTCCCTGCCGCCCGCCGTGGTGGCCTCCACGCTCATGGCCTTGAAGCGCATGGAGGAGGACGCGGCCCTGCGCGGGCGGCTGATCTCAAATTCGCGGCGGCTGTTCGATGGGCTGAACGCGCTCGGCTTCACCACCGGCCCCAGCGCCAGTCCGATCGTCGCCGTGGTCATGCCCGACCTGCCGGCGGCGTTGGGCATGTGGAACGCGCTGCTGAACAACGGGGTCTATCTGAACCTCGCCCTGCCGCCCGCGACGCCCAACAACAAGCCGCTGCTGCGCTCCAGCGTCAGCGCCGCCCACACCACCGACCAGATAGACAAGGTGCTGTCGGTGTTCGAGCAGATGGGCCGGGAGTTCGGCCTGTTGACCCGCCAGGGGCGCCAGGCGCGGGCCTAGAGCACGATGCGATCAGACGGAATCGTCTGATCGTTGAATCGTGATCGACAATCAAAGGTTTAGAGCCTGATTCAAGGTTCA
>CANJKG010000067.1 GCA_947474775.1 Caulobacteraceae bacterium
CGAAGGCATCATCCTGATCGCCGCCACCAACCGGCCCGACGTGCTGGACCCCGCGCTGCTGCGTCCCGGCCGCTTCGACCGCCAGGTGGTGGTGCCGAACCCGGACGTCACCGGTCGCGAGCGCATCCTGCGCGTGCACATGAAGAACGTGCCGCTGGCCGCCGACGTGGACGTCAAGGTCGTCGCGCGCGGCACCCCCGGCTTCTCTGGCGCGGATCTCGCGAATCTCGTCAACGAGGCGGCCCTGATGGCGGCCCGCAAGAACCGACGCATGGTCACCATGCGCGACTTCGAGGACGCCAAGGACAAGGTCATGATGGGCGCCGAGCGCCGCTCCATGGTCATGACCGAGGAAGAGAAGACGCTCACCGCCTACCACGAGGGCGGCCACGCCCTGGTGGCGCTGACGGTGCCGAACACCGATCCGGTGCACAAGGCGACCATCATCCCGCGCGGCCGCGCCCTGGGCATGGTCATGCAGCTGCCCGAGCGGGACAAGTTCTCCATGTCCTATGAGCAGATGACGTCGCGGCTGGCGATCCTGTTCGGCGGCCGGGTGGCCGAGGAGATGATCTTCGGCAAGGAGAAGGTGACCTCCGGCGCCTCGTCCGACATCGGCCAGGCCACCAAGCTGGCCCGCGCCATGGTGACCAAGTGGGGCTTCTCGGACCTGCTGGGCGCCGTCGAGTATGGCGAGAACCAGGAGGAGGTGTTCCTGGGCCACTCGGTGGCGCGCAACCAGAACGTCTCCGAGGACACCGCCAAGCTCATCGACCAGGAGGTCAAGCGCCTGGTGAAGGGCGGCGAGGAAGAGGCGCGCCGCATCCTCACCGAGCGGCTCGAGGACCTGCACGTCCTGGCCAAGTCGCTGCTTGAGTACGAGACCCTCAGCGGCGAGGAGATCATCAACGCCATCAAGGGCATCCCCCCGGTGCGCGAGGATATCGACGCCAAGCGGCCGGCCGGCCCCAAGGTCGCGGTCCCGATCTCGCCCCGCCCGGTCGACCCCGAGCCGGCCTGAGTTCAGGCCCCGAAGATCCAGCCGGCGGGCAGGACCGAAAGCTGCACGCCGACCAGGACCATCTGGTTGGCGCCGCCCATGTCAATGACGGTGTCCGCCCCGGCCTGTCGGGTGATATAGGTCGTGCCGGCATCGAGCACCACGCGGTCGCCGTCCGCCACCCGGAAGTCGACAACCCGATCGAGGCCGGCGTCCTGCGACCCGTGGAAGATGTCCGCGCCGGCGCCGCCCGCCACGGTGTCGTCGCCGCGGTCGCCGGAGAGGAAGTCGTCGCCCGCGCCGCCGGTCAGGGAGTCCTGGCCCTGGCCGCCGCGGATGATGTCGGCGCCGGCCCCGCCGTCGCAGGTGTCGTCGCCCAGGTTGCCGTAGACCAGGTCGCCCCCCTCATCGCCGAACAGCAGGTCCTGGTCCTTGCCGCCCACCACCCAGTCCGCGCCCAGGCCGCCCGAGGCGGTGTCGTCGCCCATGTTGCCGTTGATGTCGTCGAAGGCCACGCCGCCGAAGATGCGGTCATTCCCCTCGTCGCCGCGCAGGTAGTCGGCGCCGTCGCCGGCGCCCTCGCGGGGGGTGATGCGGTGGATGTCGCCGTCCTGGCCGATGACGTAGAGCCGCCCGCGTCCATCCGTCGCGAACGAGGTGATGAAGTCCAGGTCGCCGGCGTCGACCACCATCTGCTCGTTGCGGTTCAGGAAATCCTGGGCCTGGCCGCCCACCACACGGGTCGTCCAGAAATTGCCGCTGAGGTAGTCGGCGAAGACGTACTGGCCCTGGGCGCCGCCCGGCCCGTGGTAGACGTAGCCGCCGGTGACGGCGAAGCCCGAGTAGAGCGGGGTGGTGCGGTCGTAGTCGAGGACCGGGGCGGTCATGCCCTCGGCCGCGCCGCGGTAGACCGGGAAGCCCTCATAGTGCGGCCAGCCGAAGTTCAGCCCCGAGACGCCCGGGGCGACGTAGTCCACCTCCTCGCGCCCATTGCCGCCCACGTCGCCCAGGTAGAGCGCGCCGGTGGAGGTGTCGAAGCTAGGCCGCCATGGGTTGCGCAGCCCCATCAGCCAGACCTCGTCCGCGCCAGGCGCCCCCACGAACGGATTGCCGGCCGGAATCGCGTAGTTGCGCGTGCCGTCGCCGATAAAGCCGTCGCGGTTGACGTCGATCCGCAGGATCTTGCCGAGCAGGTTGTCCTTGTCCTGGGCGGCGAAGGTGACGCCGCTGAGCGCCGAGTGGCCGTCGCCCGAGGCGATGTAGAGGAAGCCGTCCGGGCCGAACCCCAGCCAGCCGCCGTTGTGGTTGCTGGAGGGCCGGTCGATGGTCACCAGCACCTGGGTCGCGGCGCCTGCGCGGCTGGCGCTGAGGGTCGAATACTCCCTGATCTCGGTGTCGCCCCGGGCGTTGGTCAGGTTCACATAGAACAGGCCGTTGGCCTGGTAGTCGGGATGGAAGGCCAGGCCCAGCAGGCCCTGCTCCGTGCCATTGGCCAGGCTGGCGTCGGGCAGGTCCAGGAACGGATCGGACGACACAATTCCGGAGTTCAGGTCGAGGATGCGGATGCGTCCGCTGTGCTGCTCGACGATGAACAGGCGATCCGGGTCGCCCGGCGGCGAGACGGCGAACAGCGGCTGGGAAAGCCCGCTGGCCACGCGGACCACGTCGATCAGGCCAGACCCCGCCCGCGCGTCCGAGGCGCCGAAGCCATGGATGACGTCGTCGCCAGGGCCGCCGAACACGCTGTCGCCGCCATCGCCGCCGGAGAGCGAGTCGGCCGCCCCCGTGCCATTCAGGGTGTCGCGCCCCGTCGTCCCGCCCATTTCAGCCATGCATACGCCCACCCGCGCCCAACCTGGCGCGGCGCCATCCTAGCGGCGCTTCCTAGCCGACGAAAATCCAGTCGCCTGTGAGGCTGGAGAAGGTGACGCCCACCAGCACCACGCGGGCGCCGCCGGCCACCTCCACCACCGTGTCGCCGCCCTGCTGGCCGGCGGTGTAGGTGGAGCCAGGATCGAGGCGGATGCGGTCGCCCTCGGCGCGGTTGAAGTCTGTGATCCGGTCCAGGCCGGCCCCGCCGAAGCTGTTGAAGGTGTCGGCGCCCGCGCCGCCGGTCAGGGTGTCGTCCCCCAGGTCGCCGGACAGGAAGTCGCCCCCGTCGCCGCCGCGCAGGATGTCCTGGCCCTGGCCGCCGCGCACGATGTCCGCGCCGGCCCCGCCATCGCAGGTGTCCTCGCCGAGGTTGCCGTAGACCAGGTCGTCGCCCTCGTCGCCGGTGAGCACGTCCTGGTCCCTGCCGCCCACCACCCAGTCGTTGCCGACCCCGCCGGAGACCGTGTCGTCGCCCATGTTGCCGTGGACGTCGTCGAAGCCGAAGCCGCCGAAGATGCGGTCGTTCCCCTCCTCGCCGCGCAGGTAGTCGAGGCCGTCGCCGGCCGCCGCGCGCGGGGTCAGGCGATGGATGTCGCCGTCCAGGCCGATCACATAGAGCCGGCCGGTCCCGTCCACCGCGAAGGAGGCGATCTGGTCGAAGTCGCCGCCACCGGAGAGCGACAGCTGGCCGTTGCGGTTGAGGAAGTCCTGCGCCCGGCCGCCCACGTCGCTGGTGGTCCACAGGTTGGCGCTGCCGAAGTCGCCGAAGACGTAGAGTCCCTGGGCGCCGCCGGGCCCGTGGTAGACATAGCCGCCGGTGACCGAGAAGCCTGAGTAGAGCGGCGTCGAGCGGTCGTAGTCGAGGATCGGGTCGGTCAGGCCGGCGGGGGCTGTTCCGGAGAAGGTGGAGAACCCCTCCTTGAACTTCCAGCCGAGGTTGAGGCCGCCCTGCCCAGCGGCGATGTGGTCCACCTCCTCGCGCGCGCCCTGGCCAACGTCGCCGATCCACAGGTCGCCGTTGGCGGAATCGAAGCTGGCCCGCCACGGGTTGCGCAGGCCGTAGAGCCACACCTCGTCGGCGCCTGGCGCGGCGCCCGCGAAGGGATTGCCGGCCGGGATAGCGTAATTGCGCGTGGCATCGGCCGGGAAGGCGTCGCCATTGACGTCGATGCGCAGGATCTTTCCCAGCAGGGAACTGGTGTTCTGGGCGTTTCCCATGGGATCGCCGCCCGAGCCGCCGTCGCCGGTGGCGATGTAGAGGAAGCCGTCCGGCCCGAAGGCCATCCAGCCGCCGTTGTGGTTGGCGAATGGCTGGTCGAAGGTGAGCACCATCCGGCTGGAGGCGATGTCAGCGTGATTGGCGTCGGCGCGACGGTACTCCCGGATCTCGGTGTCGCCGGCGGCGTTGGTCAGGTTCACGTAGAACTGGCCGTTGGCGGCATAGTTGGGATGGAAGGCCAGGCCCAGAAGGCCCTGTTCGTTGCCGGCGGCCAGGCTGTTGTCGGGCAGGTCCAGGAAGTGGTCGGCCTGCAGTTGGTTGGTGTTGAGGTCGAGGATGCGGATGCGGCCGGTGTGCTGCTCGACGATGAACAGCCGGTTCGGATCGCCGGGCGGGGAGGCGGCGAACAGCGGGCCGGACAGCCCAGAGGCCACCCGCAGGGCGTCGATGAGGTGGGAGCCCGCCTCGCTGTCGGCGACGCTGTGGCCATAGATCAGGTCGTCGCCGGCGCCGCCAAAGACGCTGTCGCTCCCGTCGCGGCCGGAGATGGTGTCGACGCCGGCGCCGGCGTTGATCGTGTCGCGGACAGCGGTTCCTGCGATGTCAGGCATGGAAGGTCTCCGATCCCGGCTTCTGCCAAGGTGCGCACAGCGCTATGACACCGCAAGCCCGATGAGTTCCCGATCCTCCCCAGCTGAGCGTCCGCGCGTCATGGGCGTCGTCAATGTGACGCCGGACAGCTTCTCCGAGGCCGGCCGGTTCCGCGAGCCGGCGGCGGCGATCGCCCATGCCCGCAGCCTGATCGCCGACGGCGCCGACATGCTGGACATCGGCGGGGAGTCCACGCGGCCGGGGGCCGACCCTGTGGGCGTCGAGGAGGAGCTGGCCCGGGTGCTGCCGGTGATCGAGGCGATCCGGGGCGAAAACGGCGTCTCCATCTCCATCGACACCATGAAGCCGCAGGTTGCCCGCGCCGCCATCGCCGCCGGGGCCTCGATGTGGAACGACGTCACGGCGCTGGGTTACTCGCCGGAAAGCCTGCCGCTGGCTGCCGAGCTGGGCTGCGACGTGGTCCTGATGCATATGCAGGGCGAGCCGCGTTCGATGCAGGCCGATCCGCGCTACGAGGATGTGGCCGGCGAGGTGGCCGAGGCCCTGGCCGCTCGGGCCGAGGCCGCCATGGCCGCGGGGGTGCGGCGCGAGGCGATATGGCTGGACCCGGGGATCGGCTTCGGCAAGCATATGACCCGCCACAACCTGCCCCTGCTGGCCGGGCTGGACAGACTGGTGGGGCTGGGATTCCCGGTTCTGCTGGGGGTCAGCCGCAAGAGCTTCATCAGCGCCCTGGATGGCGGCGAGCGCGGCCCCCGCGAGCGGCTGGGCGGGTCCCTCGCCGGTGCCCTGGCCGGCGCCGCCGCCGGCGTGGCGGCGGTGCGGGTGCACGACGTGCGCGAGACAGTCCAGGCCCTGAATGTCTGGCGGGCCATCACGGACCGAGGTATCGCCGGGCCATGACGTCCCTGGGCCGAGTCCTGATCATCGCCGGATCCGATTCCGGAGGCGGCGCGGGAATCCAGGCCGACATCAAGACGGTGACGGCCCTGGGCGGCTTTGCGGCCACGGCGATCACCGCGGTGACGGTCCAGAACACCTTGGGCGTCAGCGGCGTCCACGCCATCCCGCTTGATGTCGTCGAAGCCCAGGCCCGGGCGGTGCTGGACGACATCGGCGCGGACGTCATCAAGACCGGCATGCTGGGGAACGCCGAGGTGGTGGCGCTGGTGGCGCGGATCATCGAGGGCGCGAAGGTCGCCGCGGTGATCGACCCGGTTATGGTGGCGAAGGGCGGCGCCTCGCTGATGGCTGGGGACGCCGTGGGCGCCGTGCGGACGCGGCTGGTTCCGCTGGCCGCGCTGCTCACGCCCAACGCCCCGGAGGCCGCCGCGCTCACGGGCCTGGAAGTGGAGACCACCGACGACCTGCGCCGCGCCGGAGAGGCGTTGCTGGGCGCCGGGGCGGGTGCGGTGCTGATGAAGGGCGGCCATGTGCCGGGACCCCGCGTGGTGGACGTCCTGATGACCGCCTATGGCGAGACGGTTTTCGAGGGCGAGCGGATCGAGACCCGCCACACCCACGGCACCGGTTGCACCCTGGCCTCGGCCTGCGCGACGGGCCTGGCGCAGGGGATGACGCTGGATGCCGCGGTGGCGCGGGCCTGGGACTACGTCCATGTGGCGATGCTGCGCGCGCCGGGCCTTGGCCGGGGCCATGGGCCGCTCGACCACGGCTGGCCGCTGCGGGGCCGAGCGTGAGCGACCCGCTGGAGGCGCGGATGGACGCCATCCTGCGCGGTTCGCCGGGCTTGATGCAGGTGTTGCGGACAGCCCGCGAGATCGACCTGCCGGACTGGCTGGTGTTCTCCGGCGCGCTCTACCAGCCGGTGCTCAACCATCTCACGGGCCGCGACGTGAGCTACGGAATCAGGGACTACGACCTCGCCTATTTCGATGCGGTCGACATTTCCTACGAGGCCGAGGATGCGGTGATCCGGCGGGTGGCCGCGGCCTTCGATCCACCGTTCGCCGAGATGGTCGAGGTCCGCAACCAGGCGCGCGTCCACTTGTGGTTCGAGGGCAAGTTCGGCGAGGCCTATGCCCCGCTGCGATCCTCTGCGGAGGCGATCGAGCGGTTCGTCAGCCCGCTGTTCGCCGTGGGCGTCCGGCTGGAGGCCGACGACCGGCTGACGGTCACCGCGCCCTACGGCCTGGAGGATTTGTTCGCCCTGCGGATGCGCCCCAATCCCCGGCGGCCCACCGCTGGTTTCGCCCGCACCGCCGCCGGCCTGACGGCCCGCTGGCCGGAGGTCAGCATCGAGCCGGGCGGCTGACAGCCTTGGCGGAAGCCTGACCATGAAACTGAACTTTTGATTGCACTCCGAATCTGGTCTTCAGTTTGGAGAACAGGGTATCGATCGCGCGGGGTTGCGGGGAAAAGCATGCGCCAGTGGACCGTCGACGCCTTCGCCACCGTGCCGCTGAGAGGAAACCCGGCGTGCGTGGTCGAGCCCCTGGAGACCTGGCCGCCGGCGAGCTGGATGCAGGCTCTGGCGGCGGAGAACAACCAGGCCGAGACCGCCTTCCTGCTGGAGACCGGCGAGCCTGGCCGCTACGGCCTGCGCTGGTTCACGCCGGCCGTGGAGGTCCCGCTTTGCGGCCACGCCACCCTGGCTTCGGCCCATGTGTTGTTCGCAGAGCTCGGACTGGTGACGGAGAAGGTGGCCTTCGACACCCTGTCGGGAACGCTGGTCGTGGGGGCGCAGGATGGCGGCTACGAGATGGATTTCCCGGCCCATCCGCCGCATCGGATCGAGCCGCCGCCGGGCCTCGCAAAGGCCCTTGGGGCTGAGCCTCGGGAGGTCTGGGTCGCCAACTTCGTGGTCGCCATCCTGGCGGACGAGGCGGCGGTCCGCACCGCGTGTCCGGACCTCGCGGCCCTGAAGTCGGTGGACAGCGGAGCAACCCAGGGGGCCGGCTGCGTGGCCGTCGCGGCGCTTGCGGACCCGGGCAGGCCCTATGACGTGGTGAGCCGCTTCTTCGCGCCGGGCCTGGGTATCGACGAGGACCCGGCCACCGGCGCGCTGCATTGCATGCTGGCCCCGCTCTACGCCGAAAAGCTGGGTAAGGCCTCGGTGGTCTTCCATCAGGCCTATCCCGGACGCGGGGGCGACCTGGTGGGCGAGCGGCGCGGCGGCCGGGTGCTGCTGCGCGGTCAGGCCCAGACCGTAGTCGAAGGCCGACTGCGCATCGCGCCCTGATGCACACGAAAACGCCGCCCGGATCGCACCGGGCGGCGCTGCTTCGTTCAGAGGCGGGGCTTAGCGACGATAGCCGCCGTAGCCGTAACCATAGTCACGCTGGCCATCACGACGCTCCATGCGGATCTGCATGGCCAGGCGGTCGAAGCGACGGTCGAGGTCGTCACGCTCCCAGCCCGACAGGCCGTTCACACGATAGCGGTACTCCAGCCGGGCGACCTCCCGGAACTCGGCCCGAAGACGCATGGCCTCCCGACGGGTGAGCGCGCCGTTCATGACGCCCTGGTCGATACGGCGGTCGAGCATGGCCTGGCGGGCGTCGATGGAGGTCCAGCCGTTGTGGCGATAGGTGTCGCGGCGGTAGTCGCCGCGGTTGTCATCATGACGCCAGGACTGGGCGGCGGCGGCGCCGGCCGAAAGGGTCAGGGCAGAGACGCCGATCAGGGCGATGGTGGCGATCTTCCTCATGGTCTTCTCCTCGAATTCTTGTCTTCCTCGAGTGGTTCCCGCGAACTGGCGAGGAAAACACCCGATGGCCGATTGGGTTGCGCCGACCCCGGGCCATCCCGAGGTCATGGCGCAATCAAGCCACAGGTCAGCTGAAGCCAGCCTGAGCCGTTCGTTGTGCGGTGTTCAGCTAGGTAAGCTGCGGCTCAGGCGTGCTGGGCCTGGGCCCCGGCCGCGCCGGTGGCGGCGGCATTGAGGGCCGTGCTGATCGCGTCATAGAGCTTGGCGATCTCGATGGGCTTGGCCACATGGCCGTCCATGCCGATGGCCAGGTATTCCTCGACCTGGTGGGTCAGGGCGTTGGCGGTCAGCGCCACGATGGGGGTGCGGCGCAGGTGCTCGCGGGCCTCGATGGCGCGGATCTCGCGGGCGGCGGCCATGCCGTCCATCACCGGCATCTGGATGTCCATGAGAATCAGGTCGTAGGCGCCGCTGCGCCACGCGTCGATCGCCTCCTTGCCATCGGGGACGATGTGGATGTCGATGCCCAGCGAGTTCATCACGGCGTTCAGCACCTGCTGGTTGGTCGGGTTGTCCTCGGCCGCCAGCAGCCGCAGGTTGCCCTCGTCCACCCGCTCCATGGGCTCCACCGCATTGTTGGCGGCGGCTTCCCCCCGCGGCAGCGGCAACTCCACGATGAAGGTCGAGCCATAGCCCTCGCGGCTTTCGACGCCGATGGAGCCGCCCATCATCTTGGTCAGCTCGCGGCAGATCGCCAGGCCCAGGCCCGTGCCGCCGAAGCGGCGGGTGGCGGAGTTGTCGGCCTGGGTGAACTTCTCGAACAGGGTCGGCAGCTTCTCCGGCGCGATGCCGACGCCGGTATCGCGCACGACAAGGCGCAGGGCGCCGGTCTCCGGCGCGATGTCGATGAGCGCCTCGACGGAGCCGTGTGTGGTGAATTTGATGGCGTTGGACAGCAGGTTGCCCATGATCTGGCGCAGGCGGTCGGCGTCGCCGCGCCACCAGCCGCGGGCCTGGTCGCTGACCTTGAGCTGGAAGCCCAGGCTCTTGTGCTGGGCCATGACCGCGAAGCTCTCGCGGGCGCTGTTGATCCCCGGCTCGAGGTCGAAGTCCTCGATCAACAGGGTGAGCTTGCCGGCCTCGATCTTCGACAGGTCGAGCACGTCGTTGAGCACCGCCAGCAGCAGGCCGCCGGACTGGCGGATGACGTCGAGGCGGTCGCGCTGCACCTGGGTCAGGTCGCCCATGGCCATCACTTCCGCCATGGCCAGCACGCCGTTCAGCGGCGTGCGGATCTCGTGGCTCATATTGGCCAGGAAGTGGGTCTTCAGCACGTTGGCCGCATCGGCGGCGTCGCGGGCGGCCTCCAGCTCGCGCATGGCGGCCTTCAGGTCCTCCTCGCGTACCTCGAGCTTGCCCAGCAGATGGTTGAAGCTGCCCGTCAGGCTGCGGAACAACTGGTCGTGGGCCTTGACCTCCACCGGGGTGAACTCGCCGCCGGCGGCGACCTCGTTCATCGCCTCCGAGAGGCGCTGCACGGGTGCGATCACGCGGCTGGCCAGGCTGCGGGCCAGGAACAGGGCGACACCCACGCCGCCGAACAGCAGGGCGGAGGTGAGCGCGATGAACTGCGGAAGCAGCGGCGCGAGCGTCGGCTCGGCCACGGTCATCTCGAAGTGGCCGATCGCCTTGCCGTCCGCCTCGACCGGAGTCCTGATCACCTCGGTGGGCGCCTCGACGGGCGGATCCGGGCGGTGGTGCTCCGCCAGCAGGCCGCCGTCCTTGCCATAGAGCCGGGCGCTGATGACGCTGGGGCTCATGGCGAGCGCGGAGAGCGAGGCCTGCACGTGGGCCTTTTCGCCTTCCGCCGCGGCGGCGGCCACGGTGGTGGCGGTGATCTTGGCCTGGGCTTCGTGGATCAGGTGCGACTGCGCCCGCGCCACCGCCCACTGCTGCAACATGAAGGTGCCGCAGGCCGCCAGCAGCACGACAACGGTGGTGACCAGGCCCACACCCGCCACGCGCGCATGGAACGTCGCCACCGATCCGTTGCGGCGGGGACCTTGCGTCGTCGATGTGGTTTCGGAGCTTGCCACGAGGCCAGTATCCTAAAGGCCATTGTCCTAACGCTTCCTTGGAAGGCCCGATTTCGGGCTGTTGGACGCCGGCTTCACCATTCGTTTACCTTAACGGCGTGGTGCTCAACGGAGGGTGGTTATGGATAAGGTTTTTGTTGCTCAACGCGTCGCCAAGAAGCTCGTGGCCACGGAAGCGGCTGTCGATAGCGCGCTTGTCGAAGCTGCTGAGCTGATGAGCGATATGCTGCGCGCCCGTAAGGACGTCGGCGTTTCTATGGTTTTCGCCGACGAAGCGGCGGCTAAGCTGACGGATGCCATCAAGGCTCTTAGCGAAGCTCGCTCCTCGATGGTGGCGGTTCACGGCGAGCTGAACGAAGCCAAGCTTCGTCTCGGCATCCGCACGAAGATGGACCTGGAAGACAAGCCGCCGGAAGGCCGTCAGGTGACCGAAGTCACCATGCGCCGGGCGGTCTGACCTTCCGACGAGTTAATGGATTTAATAGCGAAACGCCCCTAATCTCGGTTAGGGGCGTTTTTCTATGCCGTCATCGCCAATCGTCCAGCTGCTGTTGGTCCTCGTCTTCGCGGGATCGGCCTTTGCGCTGTGGAAGGGAAGCTCCGTCGAACGGATCGGGGCGGGCATACTGTTGGCCAATGTGGCTCTGGGCATGTTCGCGCCCGCCTTCCTACCGGACTCGATCTCCCCGATCTTCCGCCTGATCAACGATGCGCTTACCGCCGTGGCGATGCTCGGGGTAACGCTGTTCTACACCAGCCCCTGGCTGGGCGGCGCGCTTATCTTCTACGCGGCGCAGTTCACCCTGCACTCCTACTATTTCGTCGTGCACAAACCGGTCGACCGGTTCCACGCCATGGTCAACAACGCCAACTTCATGGGCATCATCCTATGCCTGACCATCGGCACGATCCTGGCCTGGCGGGCCCGCGTCAAGGCGTCGCGCCCGAGCTGAGACCCGGCCTGAGTCGGGCAGCGATTTTGACACAGGCGTCCAATTTTTCACTTGCCTTGGCGTTCGAACCCGGGCTTCTGGCCCGCGGGCCACGCCCTCCCAACGGGGCGCAGTCCATCTGCAAGGATGGGAGACATCGCAGTGAGTACCCTCGCCAAGCCGGCCATGCGGCCGGCACGACCTGAATTTTCGTCCGGCCCTTGCGCCAAGCGCCCCGGATGGAACCCCGGAAATCTCCAGAACGCAGTGCTCGGACGGTCTCACCGATCCAAGCCCGGCAAGGCGCGCCTGCAGGAGGCGATCGCCCGCACCCGCGAGGTGCTGGAGGTTCCCGATGACTTCCTGATCGGCATCGTGCCGGGCTCGGACACCGGCGCCGTGGAGATGGCCATGTGGTCGATGCTGGGCCCCAGGCCCGTGCAGCTCCTGGCCTTCGAGAGCTTCGGCAAGGATTGGGTCACCGACGTAGTGAAGCAGCTGAAGCTGCCTGCCGAGGTGCTGGACGCGCCCTACGGACAGCTTCCGGACCTTTCGAAGGTGCGCGCTGACGCCGACCTGGTGTTCACCTGGAACGGGACCACCTCGGGCGTGCGTGTGCCCAACGCGGACTTCATCGCCGCCGATCGCGAGGGGATCGTGATCTGCGACGCCACCAGCGCCGCCTTCGCCCAGGCCCTCGACTGGACCAAGCTCGATGTGGTGACCTTCTCATGGCAGAAGGCCCTTGGCGGGGAGGCCGCGCATGGCGTCCTGATCCTGTCGCCGCGGGCGGTGGCGCGGCTGGAGAGCTATGCGCCGGCTTGGCCGATGCCCAAGCTTTTCCGCATGACCAAGAACGGCAAGGTGACACTCGACCTGTTCGAAGGCGCCACCATCAACACGCCCTCCATGCTGGCGGTGGAGGACGCCGTCGACGCCCTGAAGTGGGCCGTCTCCATCGGCGGCCTGGCCGAGATGCGTCGCCGCGCCGACGCCAACCTGGCGGTGCTGGAGGCCTGGACGGCCAAGACGCCCTGGGTGGAGTTCCTGGCCCGGGACCGCGCCATCCGATCCAACACCTCGGTGTGCCTGAGCGTGGTGGACGCCAAGGTCACGTCACTGTCCGACGAGGGCCAGGCCGACTTCGCCAAGAAGCTGGCCGCCCTGCTGGAGAAGGAGGGTGTGGCCCTCGACGTGGCGGGCTACCGAGACGCCCCTCCGGGCCTGCGGATCTGGTGCGGCGCCACGGTTGACAGCTCCGACCTAGAGGCCCTGACCCCCTGGCTCGACTGGGCCTTCGCCACCGTCGCGGCCGAACTTACCCCCGCCGCCTGAGCCAGGCCCCTCTCCCTCCATGGGAGAGGGTGGGCGCACGACGCCGGCGAGAAAGCCGGCCCGGGCGCCCGACCCGGATCCTTCCCTCACTCAGCGGCCACACCCTTATCCCCGCCCTTCTTCCCAGGGAGACGGGCCCATGGAGACACATATGCCCCGCGTACTCATCGCCGACAGCCTCAGCCCCGCCGCCGTGGATATCTTCCGCCAGCGTGGCGTCGAAACCGACATCAGGACCGGCCTGACCAAGGACCAGCTCATCGAGATCATCGGTGATTACGACGGCCTGGTGGTTCGCTCCGACACCAAGCCCAACAAGGACATCATCGCCGCGGCCACCAACCTGAAGGTGATCGGCCGCGCCGGTATCGGTGTCGACAACATCGACATCCCGGCGGCCACCGCCGCAGGCATCGTGGTGATGAACACCCCGTTCGGCAACTCGATCACCACCGCCGAGCACGCCATCGCGATGATGTTCGCGCTGGCCCGGCAGCTCCCCGCCGCCGACGTCTCCACCCAGGCCGGCAAGTGGGAGAAGAGCCGTTTCATGGGGATCGAACTGTTCGGCAAGACGCTCGGCCTGATCGGCGCCGGCAACATCGGCTCCATCGTCGCCGACCGCGCGCTGGGCCTGAAGATGAAGGTGGTGGCCTACGACCCGTTCCTGTCGCCCGACCGGGCGGTGGAGATCGGGGTGGAAAAGGTCGAGCTGGACGACCTCCTGGCGCGGGCGGACGTCATCACCCTGCACACGCCACTCACCGACAAGACCCGCAACATCCTGTCGGCCGAGAACCTGGCCAAGACCAAGAAGGGCGTGCTGATCGTCAACTGCGCCCGCGGCGGCCTGGTGGACGAGGCGGCGCTGCGCGCGGCGCTCGATTCGGGCCAGGTGGGCGGCGCCGGCTTCGACGTGTTCGTGCAGGAGCCGGCCAGGGAGAACGTTCTGTTCGGCGCGCCGAACCTCATCGCCACCCCGCACCTGGGCGCCTCAACCAACGAGGCCCAGGAGAACGTCGCCCTGCAGGTGGCCGAGCAGATCAGCGACTACCTACTGACGGGCGCGGTCTCCAATGCGCTCAACAGCCCCTCGGTCACCGCCGAGGAGGCGCCCCGGCTGAAGCCCTTCGTGGCCCTGGCCGAGAAGCTGGGCGCCTTCGCCGGCCA